>CANHBE010000242.1 GCA_947458575.1 Flavobacteriaceae bacterium
AGCTCATCCGAACGTCGCGCTATGACATCGATTTGTTTTCGCTTTCCTTGAAAGGATACATGGGCGTCTATGAGAATAAGAAAACACAAGTATTAGATCCGAATGCTCTAGCTGGACTGCGAGCAAATGCAAATACGGTTCCCGTTGAATTTGATGCAGAACGAGTGGCGTTGTTCAAAGAGACAATTGAACTCGCCAAAAGACGTTCCGAGAAAATTGTCTTGGTCAATATGCCAATCTTCGATACGAAAATGAAAACGTTCAAGGTTGAGGAATATCAAGTTTTCCTGAACTTTTTTAAAGATTATGCGAAGACGCATCAAAATTTTTATTTTTTAGATCTCAATCAACAGCATATTATTTCAAATCCAAATCTTTTCTCTGATCCTTTGCATGTTAACGTTGATGGTCAAACAGAAGTTTCAGATGCTTTAGTCAAATTTCTTGTTTCTAATAATTTGATTTTGCAAAAGCAATCACCACAATAAAGTTCGTATCCAATAAGCAATTAAAAGAAATTTGATGACGACAGAATTTCAGACCAATATAAAACCGAAATCCGAAAAGGGCTTATTCTTACTTCATTTATGCAATTGATTAAGGGCGTTAAACGACATATTTCCAATCATTTGGTTAATGTTTCCGGCTGGACAACTTCTAGAAAAATTGTTGTTATTGAGTCGGATGATTGGGGAAGTATAAGAATGCCAAGTGCTGAAGCTTTTAATAATCTTTTGAAAGCCGGCGTGCGTGTTGATAGAAGTCCATATTGCCGTTACGACAACTTATGTTCTGCAAATGATCTAGACGCTTTGTTTTCTGTATTGGAATCTCATCGGGATAAAGTTGGCAATCCTGCAAAGATTACAGCGAATGCCGTTGTGGCAAATCCCGATTTTGAAGCGATCAAGCATAGCGATTACATGAAGTATCATTACGAAACAATCGACCGTACTTTTGCACGTTTTTTTCCGAATGAAAAGCCATTAGACCTATGGAAAGAGGGAATGAGTCGCAACCTGTTTTTGCCGCAATTTCATGGGCGTGAACACGTAAATGTTCCTTTTTGGTTAGAGAAATTACAACAGAAAGATCCAGTATTTTGCGCCGCATTCGACCAGCAATGTTGGGGCATCAGTAATGACGTCATTTCAAAATATCCAAAAAGTGTTCAGGCAAGTTTCGATTACACGCATCCTGAGGAATTGGCTTTTATGGAAGAGTCTATCAAAGATGGACTGCAGCTATTTGAACAGTTGTTTGGTTTCAAATCAGCGTCATTTATTCCCAATAATTACATCTGGCCAATGGAACTAAATGAAGCGCTACAAGAGAATGGTGTCAGTATTATGCAAGGCATGAAATACGGTTTGTTGCCCAAGACAGCTGGAGAAACTAAAAGAAGAAGAATACGCCGATATAACGGACAACGTTTCGGAAAAAACAAGGGCATTCTACAAACAGTTCGAAACGTGCAATTTGAGCCCAGTTTGCTTCAATCCGGTGAGAAGCAATTTGCAGTTGCAAGATGCCTCGAGCAAATTAGAACTGCTTTCCTGTGGAAAAAACCGGCCATCATTTCAATACATAGAATCAACTTTTGTGGCACGCTGTCAGAAGAGAATAGAACATCAAATTTAAAGTTGTTCTATGAACTTTTAGGTCAAATCACACAAAATTGGCCGGAGGTTGAGTTTATGACGACCATCGAATTATCAAGAATTATGAAATAAGCATAGAATTATGAGATTCATTAACAAGTACTTACGAAATCTTGCTCCTTATAAAGTCGCTTCACACAAAATATGGGAAGTAACAGAAGGTGAGCGAAAGCAAATGTTGAAACTAGACTGGAATGAGGCAACTATTCCGCCGACACCACTTGTTCACGAGCGACTGTCTAAATTGGTAGATCAACAAGATGTTTATTTTCTCTATCCAAGTACGAATAATATCGAGTTATTGGATTTATTGTCGTCCTATAACGCAATACCAAAAGAGAATATTCAGTATTTCGCTAGTTCAGATTCCCTCCACGAATATTTGGTGCGGATGTTTGTTGGCGTCGGCGATCCGATATTGATTTTAGGGCCTACTTACGATAACTTTCGATTGACCTGCGAATCACAAGGTGCTCAAATATACTATTTCGACTACACGTCGAATTTCGACCTGGACAAAGTTGCTTTCAAGAATAAAATTCGAGAAATAACGCCATCGCTAGTTTATATCTGCAATCCAAACAATCCAACAGGAAATGTTCTTGATAAAGAGTACTTACTAGATTTAATTGTTTCTTTTCCGGATACAATTTTCTTGGTTGATGAAGCCTATTTCGAATTTTATGGACATACGATGGCGAATTACGTCTTGATTCATCCAAATTTATTCGTCACTCGGACTTTTTCGAAGGCATTTGCTTTGGCTAATTTTCGCGCGGGTTACTTGATTTCGAGTACAGAGAATATTCAACAAATCTCCAAAATTCGGAATCCGAAAAATTTCACCACTTTTACGCAAGAGGCTGTCATTGCAGTTCTTAAAGATGCTGACTATATGCGAAGTTATGTCAAGGAAGTCCTTCAAGCGAGAACCTACTTTAAGGATCAGTTGAAAAGTTCGTCTTTGGTGAAGGAAATTTATCCAAGCGAAGGAAATTTCTTATTGGTAGAATTTACTGATTTTGATGTAAAAATGAAGGTTTATAATGCCCTGAGCGACGAGAATATTTTTGTAAGAAATTTGATGCACAGCAAGTTGTTGGTCAATACGCTCCGCATAACTATCGGAACAAAAGCCCAAATGGAACGTGTTTGGAATGTAATAAATGCGCTTGCATAACCCGATGAATTTAGTAATCTTTGATTTCTGCGAAACATTGGTGCACTTTCAAACGGCAGATCGCTTTGTTGATTTTGTCCTCGAGAAAGAACAGTATCGAAAATATCGCTGGATTAATTTCTTAGCGCGACTTCTTTATAGACTCAGAATTATTGTACTCTTTAATAAGTTGTTGCCGAAACTAAATCCAATGAAACGACTAAAACTCATGCAAATAAGAGGAATAGCAGAATCAAGAATTGATGCTTTGGCAAAAGAATTTTATCAATCCGAAATCAATCCTAATATGATTGCTACGCTCTATGATTTGCTTCTAAAACACAAGGAGCAAAAGGACTTCATTATTGTTGTTTCCGGCGGATATGCACCATACATCAAATTATTTACTGAGCAACACGATTTGAATCACTATTTCGCAACCGAAATTGCATTTGCAAAAAACAAAGTCACAGGTTTTTTCGAAGGAAAAGACTGTTTGTTTGATCAAAAAGTTGTTTTATTGAATCAATTTTTAAAAGATCATAAATTGACTTTTCAAAAGTCGATTGCCTATAGCGATAGTTTTTCAGATTTGCCATTGTTGCAGTGGGCAGATGAGGCATTTGTTGTGTCGCGGAAAAAATCTCAACCTTTTGCAAAGCAATTCGGATTTAAAGAAATAGTACATAATTAGGTCGACAGCAGGCCGAAAAAGATAGCAACAAATGAGTATACTTGATTTAAAATACAAAGGACAAATAGGCTATTTCGTAACTAATATACTATACGAAATTTACCGATTTTTGAAATACTACCGATTCAAAGATATTCCGTATCTCAAAAGCAAGTTTCTCCGCATGCAAGGTTATCCGTTAAATATGGATCAACCCAAGTCATTAAACGAGAAACTTCAGTGGTTGAAACTCTATGACAGAAGACCAATCTACACCACTTTGGCAGATAAATATGGTGTTCGAGACTATATTAGAGAGCAATTTGGGGAGGATTTGTTGATACCATTGCTATATGAAACACTTGATTACAAGGATATTGTTCCTGAGAATTTACCAAACGAGCCTTTCATTTTAAAGGCCAATCATGATTCGGGAAGTTTTGTCATCGTGAGAGATAAGTCGAAAGTCGATTGGAAGAAAGTGCAAATAGACTGTCGTTGGTGGCTTTCTAAAAACTATTATTGGATAGATCGCGAATGGCAATATAAAGAAATTCAACCGCGAATAATAGTTGAAAAACTTTTGATGGACAAGAATGGAAAAATCCCAAATGATTACAAATTGCATTGCATCAATGGGAAGGTTGAGTTTATCTATGTAGCAGTTGACAGAGAAGGCACTAACAAGCGGAACATCTATGATCTTAATTGGAATCCGCTTCCATTTACTTTCGCCAACAAATTTAAAGATCCTGCCAAATTGAGAGGTTCGGAAATTGAACCTCCGCAAACCTTAAAACGAATGATTGAGCTTTCAGAGAAAATGGCTGAATTATTCGCTTATGTTCGCGTTGATTTTTATGATGTGGACGGAACATTATATTTTGGTGAAATTACCCAATGTCACGGCGGCGGATTTGATCAAATGCGTCCAATTGAGTGGGATTATAAGTTTGGAGAAATGTTGAATATTGGATAATGGTTTATTGCGC
>CANHBE010000243.1 GCA_947458575.1 Flavobacteriaceae bacterium
AGCAGGGGTAAATGTTCCTGCTGCAGCATCAAAAGCGCCGCCGCTACCCAAGGTGCGAATCCATGAACCTCCACTTTGTTCTCCTGAAATCAGCCCAAACAAATCAATCGAAGAAGTGCTATCCTCACAAACCGCAGTAGAACCATCTAAGCCAGCGTTGGGTTGAGGATTAACAATGATTGTTGTTGTTACAAAACAAATATCAATTCCCCCTGATGTAACCTCATAAGTGAATGTATAATTTCCAGCTACATTTGGAGTTCCAGAAATTGTAAAAGTTCCAGTCGACAAATTGCCAGTCACTCCCGGAGGTAAGTTTCCTGCCGTGAGGACCATCCCAGTAATTCCTCCAACTGTAGTGTACGTAATTGGCGTCAACAAAGAATTTACACAAGGAGTTTCAAGCAGAGAAGAGGCAATGACAGTGCAACTGCACGCTTCAATTTCTACCGTAGTGCTCGTATTGTAAGCCGGACAAGTGGCAGTTGCTGCAATATCATAATTAACCGTATAAATCCCAACTCCACTACCAAAAGGCGTTATCGCACCGGTCGATGGATCAATGATTAGGCCAGCAGGTGTTGCTGAGTAGACGCCACCGGTCGCCAATGAATTAGTTGAAATTGGCTGAGGGGTTAAAATGTTATTACAATAGTTGGTAGGATTATACGAAATCGAACCGGAAGGCGAAGGGATTACATTAAGCGTAAAAGACTTCACCGCTACACAGCCTGTCGATATTTCCTCAAATCGAACCCAAATTGTGGCAGTTGTCCCTGTAATTGAGTAAGTCGCTAAATCAGTATCAGGAATAACACCAACAGGAGAACCATCGAAGGGTTCATTACCAGCATTGGTATTATAATAAGTTACAATATAATCTAATGGATTTACCGTTGAAGTCATTAATGCCGTTTGGTCAATATTGAACTGATACGGTCCTGCAGAAGAGGTGCACAAGGTTAAATCTAAAGGTGGCGTTACCGGTATCTCCGGCAAGAATCCAATGGTAATATCGTCAAGCGCCAACCTACAACCAGAAGGCGTGAACTCCTCAAATGTATAAACTCCCGCCTCTGTAACAGTCAAATCCGTACCTGTTTCCAAAGGCAAAAGCACACCATCCTTATACCATCTGTATGTATTCCCGTTTGGAGTCAAACCCGACGATATGGTAACTACTTGACCGAAGCAAACGCCCACATTGTTATCCAATCCTAAGTTATCAACAAGAACTAACGGTTGTATTCTAAAATTCTTGATAAACACTCCAGAATCCCAATTGTTATCGCTAACATTAGCTATAGCCAACTTAATGTGATATGTTTCTCCACAGATCAAAGGTGCAGTTGCTCGAAGCGGAACAGTAAAACCATCATATTGAATGCTATTAAAAGATATATTAGCCGCAACTTGATTATTAACGTAAAAGGTACAATTATTGCAAGGTCCAGCATTTGCAACTCCATTGTTAACATTCGCAATTGACACCACATTTGAACCCGTATTGGTAGTAGGTGTCCGCGCAATGTTGATAGCTCCGCCAGCATAAGGGCCAGCCAATCCCGGACCACTTAAAAAGAAACCAAACACATCATTAAAAATGGATGTTGTCCATTCAGGATACTCTTCAGATGCAAACACATAATCAAAATTTAAGACTAATCCTGTCGACACAAAATCAAACTCTAAAATAGAAACATTTTGAACATTTTGTCCAGTCAACGCTGCCAAGTCAACATCTCCAACCACCGGAATCGCAGTAGGATTTTCAAAACCAGCATCGTTATTTGGACCCAACGCAGCAGTGGCTTTACCTGTGCTGAGAATAATTCCACTATCCAAGCCCAAGCCTGTCGGATTAAAATTCGTACTAAATCGTGCAGCTTGATCCCTTACAGCAGTGGCAGCTGGAAAAGACCGATTATATTGAATATTGAATGGTACTACACCTTGCCCGATCAAAACATTTTGCACCAATTGAGCTGGAGTCAGCGTGTTGTCTATGATTAATTGCGCTTGCATCACACTGCTATACAATAAGAACGCAATGAGTAGTTTTTTAAACATAATTTGTAGAATAAGAGAACGTTAAAAATTCCTTAATTGCCAAATATAAAAAAATGCTCAAAATAAGTTTGTTAATTTTGCAGAAAAAGAGACACAATGCTTAAGATCAAAATTAAAGAAACTCAAAATCCAACTATCATAAAATTTGAATTCCCGGATTTTATCACTCAAAACGAAAACTTCGAATTCAAAAATATAGATGAAGCCAAAAACGCACCGCTAGTACAACAACTTTTCTACTTACCATTCGTAAAATCAGTCTACATTTCAGGCAATTTTTTAGCTGTAGAAAGATACAACATAGTCGAATGGGACGACGTAAAAGAAGATGTAGCAGAACAAATTGAAGCTTTTGTTAATAATGGCGGAGTCATCATTAAACCCGAGGAAAACAAAGGCAAAAAACAACCAATTACAGTTTACGGGGAAATAACCCCTAACCCGGGCACACTCAAATTTGTGGTAAACAAAATGGTCACCAAGACCGCGGTTGAATTTAAAAACATAGACGAAGCCAAGCCTTCACCTCTATCCAAGGAACTCTTTAGTTTCCCGTATGTAAAAGAAATTTTTATCGACGAAAATTATATCTCAGTCAGCAAATACGATTCCTACGAATGGAACGACATTACTATCGAACTCAGATCTTTCATCAAACAATATATCGAAAACGGCGGAACAGTCCTCGACGAAGAACTTGTGGTCGCTTCTCCGAAAATCGAAAAGCAAAAAATTGACAATTTTGACAGTCTCGATACGACCTCACAGCAAATCATTAACATCCTTGAAGAATACGTAAAACCGGCTGTTGCAGCGGATGGCGGCAACATTCTTTTCGATTCTTATGATGCGAACGAAAAAAGAGTGAAAGTAATACTGCAGGGCGCTTGCAACGGCTGTCCTTCCTCGACTTTTACCCTAAAAAGCGGTATCGAAAACATGCTCAAGGACATGCTCAACGATAAAGAGCTTATTGTTGAAGCATTAAACGGCTAATCCCGCAAGAAAATTACAACTAAGCGTTTCCTCTAGAAGCGCTTTTTTTAGAAGCAATTTCCCGCTATCCGTTGCAATCTGTCATTGCGAGTAGGAACATCAAAGCAATCTCGTGTAGGCACAATTTCGCAATAACAGAGTACCTCAAAATACTCGCAATGACAGGATTTCCACTGCTATCGGGGCTAAAAACCGCACTATCATGAACGAATTGTCTCAAGAAACCAGTCCTTATTTATTACAACATGCCAACAACCCCGTGCATTGGGTAGCGTGGAGTCCGAGAAGCCTACAACAGGCAATAGACAGCAATCGACTGATGATTATCAGTATCGGATATTCGGCCTGCCATTGGTGCCATGTGATGGAACATGAAAGTTTTGAAGATGCGGAAGTGGCCGAAATCATGAATGCCGGTTTTGTAAATATTAAAATCGATCGCGAAGAACGTCCTGACATTGACGCAGTATACATGAAAGCCATACAAATTATGTCCGGACATGGCGGCTGGCCACTCAACGTTGTTACGCTTCCTGACGGCAGACCGATTTGGGGCGGAACCTACTTCCGAAAAGCACAGTGGATCAATGCTTTGGAACAACTACAAGAACTTTATCTAACCCAACCTGAGAAATTAGAAGAGTATGCCGATAAACTGACTGCAGGTTTGAAACAACTTGCTGTAATTCCGGCTTCTGATGATGCTAGTGAAGTCGAAAAAGAGAAAATCAAATTGCTGGTAGATCGTTGGAAAAAAAGCTTCGACTGGGACTTTGGCGGTATGGCTCGCGCGCCAAAATTTATGTTGCCAAACAATTACGCTTTCTTAATGCGCTATGGTTGGCACAACAAAGACACCGAACTACTGGACTTTGTTGATCTTACACTCACAAAAATGGCTTACGGGGGAATTTTCGACACTGTCGGTGGTGGCTTCTCCCGATACGCTGTCGATCTTAAATGGCATGTTCCACATTTCGAGAAAATGCTGTATGATAACGGTCAATTGGTTTCGCTCTATTCCGATGCTTTCAAAAGAACAAAGAATCCTTTATATCATGAAGTGGTAGAAAAAACACTGCAATTCGTTTGCAAGGAGTGGTACACTCCAGAAGGTTCTTTCTTCAGCGCTATAGATGCAGACAGCCTCAATAACTTAGGAGAATTAGAGGAAGGCGCCTTTTATGTTTGGACGAAAGACGAATTGCAAATGTTGCTCGGAGACGATTTTACTCTTTTTGCTACGGTTTTCAATATCAATGATTTCGGGGCATGGGAACACGGAAATTTTGTTCTAATTCAAAAAGATTCTATTCAAGAAATTGCCGCACAAGTACATATCGACGCTACCATTTTACAAAATAAAAAACGTCATTGGGAACATTTGCTTTATCATGC
>CANHBE010000244.1 GCA_947458575.1 Flavobacteriaceae bacterium
ATCTTCCGGTCGAAGTACTTTTTTGATTTCTGTTTCAGTATCATTGAGGAAGCGAGCGAGATTCCATTTAGAAGGAATCATACCCGGTATTAGTTTTGCAATTTTATCTGCTTCAAACAAAGGCAAATCTAGGACTCGAGCCGTATCGCGAATTGCAGACTTGGCTGCCATCGTTCCGTAGGTTATGATTTGAGCAACTTGTTTTGAGCCATATTTCTTGATGACATAGTCCATTACTTTACTTCGACCTTCATCATCGAAATCAATATCAATATCAGGAAGCGAAACACGATCCGGATTGAGGAAACGCTCAAAAAGCAAATTGTAAAGAAGCGGATCGATATTGGTAATCCCTAAGCAATAAGCAACAACTGATCCTGCAGCCGAACCACGACCCGGTCCGACAGCAACACCCATTTCTCTAGCTGCCGCAATAAAATCCTGCACGATCAAGAAATATCCTGGATAACCTGAATTTTCGATGGTTGTTAATTCAAAATCAATTCGTTCGCGAATATCTTCTGTTATGGTATTGTATCGCTTCTCCGCCCCTTTAAACGTTAAGAATCGCAAAAATGCGTTTTCGCCTCGTTTCCCTCCGTCGGACGCATCTTCAGGAATCAAGAACTCAGTAGGAATTTCAAATTTTGGCAATAACACTTCACGTGCCAACTGATAGGTCTCAATTTTGTCGGCTATTGCAATGGTGTTTGAAATTGCTTCCGGTAAGTCTTGAAAAAGCTCCTTAATAGACTCGCCCGATTTGAAATAATATTCTTGATTCGGCAGACCATAACGGTAACCCCGACCACGGCCGATTGGTGTAGTTTGTTTTTCCCCATCCCTTACGCAAAGCAAAATATCATGTGCATTAGCGTCTTCTTTATTGATGTAGAAAGTATTATTAGTTGCGACAAATGGTACATCGTGCTTTCGGGCTAATGCAACCAATCCTTCATTGACACGATTCTCATCTTCTTGATTATGTCTCATAATCTCGATGTAGCAATCTGCTCCAAATTCACTTTTCCACCACAGCAAAGCTTCCTCTGCTTGATTTTCGCCCAGATTGAGCAGCTTATTGGGTATTTCGCCATACAGGTTACCGGAGAGTACTATTAAATCTTCCTTATATTGCTGGATGACATGTCGATCAATTCTCGGTACATAATAAAAACCTTCTGTGTAGGCAATTGAAGACATTTTGGCCAAATTGTGGTAACCTTTTTTGGATTTTGCCAAAAATACTATTTGATAGCCGTTGTCCTTTCTTGTTTTGTCGAGATGGTTGTCACAAACAAAAAACTCACATCCTACAATTGGCTTTATGATTACTTCCGATGGCTCTTCTCCTTGCTCAAGAGCAGCTTTGTTCTTAGCTTCTGCTGATTTGTTATGATTGATAATATCACGGACAAAATGAAAGGCACCCATTAAATTGGCGTGATCAGTAATGGCCACAGCAGGCATCCTTTGTTGAATTGTTGCTTTCACAAGAGATGCAACACTTATCGTTGATTGCAACACAGAAAACTGTGTATGATTGTGCAGATGAACAAAAGCAGTTTCTTCCAAAATCTGCTTGTTATCGGACAACTCTTTTCTAGTTGTAACTGGCGCTTGCTGTGACCCTAACCGCTGGCGAATTCGATCGGAAGCTTCTTTCAGATTGAGATGTTTCAGCCCGATTAGCGAAATTGGTTTTGGATTCTTCGCTTTAAATTCGTCAAAGTAAGTTTCGGAGACTTTTAACTCTTGAACCTTAAAAACTCCTAATCTGATTAATTCAAAGAAACATCGACTAGTTGCTTCAACGTCTGCAGTTGCATTATGAGCCTCTGCAAATGGTGTTTGAAATAGATACGAATGCAATTCGGTAAGCGTAGGCAACTTGTATTTTCCTCCGCGCCCACCCGGCAACTGCAACAGTGAAGCTGTAACTTCAGTACAAGTGTCTAAGACCGGTATTGCACTCATCGAAGATTCTATGCCCATTCGATGAAACTCACAGCCCATAATATTGATGTCGAAACTAAGGTTTTGACCGACAATAAACTTTGTCTTACTTAGCGCAATATTAAAATTCTCGAGAACAGTCGCGAGCTCAACACCTTCTTCAAGAGCCAGCTCAGTTGAAATACCATGTACCCTTTCGGCATCATATGGAATGTTATAACCTTCCGGCTTAACCAGAAAATCCTGATGCTCTATAATTTTGCCCATTTCGTCGTGCAACTGCCAAGCAATCTGCACACAACGTGGCCAATTATTGGTGTCTGAAATTGGAGCGTCCCAACGCTTAGGCAATCCGGTGGTTTCGGTATCGAAAATTAAATACATCGTAAATTTGGAGTGGGTTTATTAGTCAAAGACGTGCGCAAACGTGTTCCAAATTTATGTTATTTTGAAGTAGAAAAAACCTCAAGTTATCAACAAAAAACCATTCAAAAAACTGAATAATCAATTTCTTGAATGGTTTTTTTATCGTAACGGAAGTTTAGCTTTTACAGCCAAAAAAGGTTGTTCTTAGTATCCTCCTCGGTTTCCACCACCATAACCGCCACCGCGATTATTGTTGAAACTTCTTCTTTCTCCTTCTGGTTTTGGCTCTGATTTGTTTACCACAATTGCACGTCCTTGAACAGTCGCACCATTTAGTTCTTCAATCGCTTTCAACGCCTCATCATCATTTGCCATTTCAACAAAACCAAAACCTTTACTTCTTCCAGTAAATTTATCAGTTATAATTTTTACAGAGTCTACTGCACCATACGCCTCAAATGAGGCTCTTAAATCTGCTTCCTCAATACTGAATGGAAGACTTCCAACAAAAATGTTCATAAGTATAATTTTAAATATTAGACAAAGGTAAACCTTTATTTCATTCAAAATCAATATACATCAAAATAAAAAACCATCCCGATGAGAGATGGTTGATATTTGAGATACTCATATTCTGACTACTGAACTGGAACTCTGTAAAAAACTCCGTTTTGCATATTAACAATTTCCTGAGCTGATGAATCTGGATCAGTGTTAACGGCATTAAACCTAAATGTTCCTGAAATAACATTACCATCATATTCTGTGACGACTACTTCTCCATCTCCGACACCAATAGAAGTAGCATAAGTAAAAACTTCACTTCCGTTAGTTACAACATAACTTGCGATTTTCGTGTTTGTTGTACCCAAATCATGCGTGATGAAGGTGTTTTCTTTTCTCGGATCTACAATTGTAGTCGGCCTCGGAATCTTTAGTGCCATTTCCTCTGTCAAAGTTGAGGCCTTAATGGTTAAGCGATTACCAACCTCAAGCACAGCAATAGCATTACCGCCTTCCCAAACATTATTATCTTTAATCCCTTGAAAAACAGCACTATCTTTAACACTGATGTCTTCACCACAGGAAATAAGTACAGTTAGTACAAGGACATAAGAAAGAAATTTTTTCATTAGTTTTCTAATTTTGAAAAACAAAAGTAACTTTTTTGAAAGATAATTTCTAATTATCACCAAAAAAAATTAGTCAACCGTACTTCAAAGAAACATGCTTCAAATTGATTTCTATAAAAATAAATATCTCTCCAATTTTTTAATCAAATAAAAGTGTATATTTGCGCCCTCAATTAACCGAGGTCGTGTAC
Source organism: Flavobacteriaceae bacterium (assembly GCA_947458575.1). Classification (GTDB taxonomy): domain Bacteria; phylum Bacteroidota; class Bacteroidia; order Flavobacteriales; family Flavobacteriaceae; genus Flavobacterium. The sequence continues at coordinate 3,647 of CANHBE010000244.1, forward strand.
CTCAAATTAATCAAATAGATTATGTCAGTAAAAATTAGATTACAAAGACACGGTAAAAAACAAAAGCCTTTTTACTGGATTGTGGCAGCAGATGCTAGATCAAAAAGAGATGGTAAATATCTTGAAAAACTAGGTACTTACAATCCAAACACCAATCCTGCAACTATCGATTTAAACTTAGATAGCGCAGTACAATGGTTGCACAATGGTGCTCAACCAACCGATACAGCAAGAGCAATCCTTTCTTACAAAGGAGCGTTATTGAAGCACCACCTAGATGGCGGAATTCGCAAAGGCGCCTTGACTCAAGAGCAAGCTGATGCGAAATTAGCAGCATGGTTAGAAGCTAAAGCTGGTAAAGTTGATTCGAAAAAAGAAGGATTATCAAAAGCGCAAGAAGCTGCAAAAGCTAAAGCGCTGAAGGCGGAACAAGCTGCAAGCGCTAAGAGATTGGCTGCCGCCGCTCAAGCTGAGGTAGAAGCTACTCAAGAAGAAGTTGCCGAAGAAGTTGCTGCTGAAGAAGCTCCAGAAGTGGTTGCTGAAGTAGCTCCAGCTGTTGAAGAAGCAGAAGCTCCAGCTGCCGAAGAAGCGCCAGAAGTGGTTGCCGAAGAAGCGCCAGCGGTAGAAGAAGCTCCAGCTGCAGAAGAAGCAAGCGAAGAGACAGAAGCGTAATTCTACAGCGATCATGCGTAAAGAAGATTGTTTCTATTTAGGCAAAATCGCAAAAAAATTTAGTTTCAAAGGGGAAGTTCTTATCTATCTAGATACCGACGAACCCGAGTTATATGAAAATATGGAATC
>CANHBE010000245.1 GCA_947458575.1 Flavobacteriaceae bacterium
CTCTCGGGTCATTGCCTTTTTTAAGTAAAGCCCCGACTATTTAGTCGCGGCTTTCTGTTTTTGGTGGCAATGTGTCGGCTAACGCCTCTATTCGTCGCCTTTGCTTCGCCAGTTCGGGCTGAAGCCCTCTGGTCTTTATGGAACCCCAGCTTGACACGAGCGTAGCGAATTGGCGAAGCAAAAAGCTGGGGTTCTTTGTTTATTTACTACGTACAATTCGCTTCGCTCGGGTGGAGCGACGTGTTCGCCTAACGGCTCGGTTCGTCACCTTTGCTTCGCCAGTTCGGGCTGAAGCCCTCGGGTCTTTATGGAACCCCAACCTTTTTAGGTTGGGGTTCTTTGTTTTGATAGGTACGACGCAGTTCGAGCAAAACTCTCGGGTCGTCGCCTTTTTTAGAGAAGCCTTGTTCTAACGAACGGTTTTTTTGTTTTTATTTTTACCGCAAAGAAACGCAAAGGTAAAACGCACGGTTCTAAAATAATTAAAATAGGTAATTAGAAGGCATTACTATTATTACTACTTTTATAAAACTTTAAAGGCATGGTCATGAAAAAAATACTGCTGCGCGATAATCACAATTTTATGTTTCGGATTTCTCTCGTGTTCGAACGAAGAAACTAAAAGACAAAACCCAGTGGAGAACAGACCAACTATACCCATAATTGATAATTCGATTGTGCAGATTGGAACTCAAGTTTGGATGACTAAAAACTTAAACGTAAGCCGTTACAGAAATGGCGACCCGATTCCACAAGTGACTAACTCAACCCAATGGAGAAACTTGACCACAGGAGCTTGGTGTTATTACAACAACGACCCAGCCAATGGACCTATTTATGGCAAATTATACAATTGGCAAGCAGTAAACGACCCACGTGGTTTAGCGCCAACAGGCTACCACGTTCCGAGTGAGGCCGAATTCACAACTCTAACCAACTTTTTAGGCGGACAAAGCGTTGCGGGAGGCAAAATGAAAGCAGTAACTTTATGGAATAACCCCAATACAGGTGCCACTAACAGTAGTGGTTTTACAGGTCTTCCGGGTGGGTTCCGCTACCTCGATGGAACGTTTGCCTACATTCGCTACGACGGTTGCTGGTGGAGTTCAACTTACCTCGGTAACCCTACCGCTCGGTACTGCTACCTGGGTTCCTCAATCAGGGACGTCCAATTGCCCAATGGATTTACGAAATACGGTTACTCGGTGCGTTGCCTCAAAGATTAAAGTCACATTATTTGCGTGAGGGATAGCAGCGGAAATCCTTTTTTGTTTGTAAAAAGCCCGTCGACTGCGCTCATTGTGACAAACAAAAAAGATTGCAGCGCATAGCCCGACGGCTCACGAGAGGTTCATGAATTCGTAAAATTTTCTTGAGCCGGCACGCCCCACTATTTAAAATCTACTGACAGCGAATTCACACAATACCGCTGTCCTGTTTCCGTAGGTCCGTCATCGAAAACATGTCCGAGATGACTACCGCAGTTCGCACACAAAATTTCTACTCGAAGCATCCCGTGTGTTGTGTCTTTCACATACTCTATTTTACCGGGAATAGATTCGTCAAACGATGGCCAGCCGCAATGCGAGTTGAACTTAGAGTCACTCTCGAACAATGGCTCTCCGCATGCGCCGCAGCAATACGTTCCTTTTTCGAAATGAAGGTTGTATTTTCCGGTGTGCGGAAACTCCGTGCCTTTCTGACGCAATATCTTGTATCGCTCAGGATCCAATTGGTCTTTCCATTCTTGTTCGGTTTTTGTTATGGGATATTTCATGCGGTAGTTAATTGAGTTGTTTTTTGAATAACGGACGTATCGCCTAATATCTTTCGATGTCCTAAGTGCTGCGTAATCATGAGTTCGCCATGCTGCAAATGTTGATGGATGTGATGCGCACAACGCACGGGAACTTCTGAATCATTTTCGTCATGAATCACCAAGACCGGAATTGTTATCGATTTGGCAGCTTGGTACGACGAATAACTGTCCATGGTTCGATTGGATTTTGCTTCGAAATGAACTTGCAGCAAATCGCTGATCTTGGGATGAAGTTTGAGTTTTTGAGTGAAGTCATTGATGATGTCCTTGACAACGTCGCCGCTACCAATAATTGTCAATCGCTTGATTTGGAGTCCATCATTTACCGCATTCAATAGCGACATTCCGCCTAGTGAATGTCCAACCGCAGCTTCGAACGGGCCAAATTGTTTGTTGATTTCCAAAATAGAAGCGACGAATTCGGTCATTATAGTGGTATTTCCAGGCGATTTTCCATGCGCCGGCGCGTCGAAACTCACTGTTGTAAAACCCAAGGCTTGAAATGCTTCGGCAAACTTAACCAACTGTGTGCCTCTTCCTGACCATCCGTGAACTAGAAGTATCTTCTTCTCTCCAGATCCATAATGATAGACCACAATCTTTTTTTTGAGGGCGGGAATATTCAGAATTTCTTGCCGACTATTTTGGTCCATTTCTAATTCGCGTTTTGGCGTCTTATGTTTGATGGGTGTTGTAAATAATCTTGCCGCAAATTGTACAGTGAGTTTGGTAGAAATAAACGACAAAAATTGACCAACTACGAGGATAATTTTAGGAATTTTCAAACTTTGGTTTTGTTTTTTGGCTTTCTTTGTCATTTCAATAAATCTTCGCGCAAGGTATTATATTCTGTGTTTTTTATTAAATTTCGAAGTCATAAATAATTGATAAAATGCAACAGCAAACCCGAATTATAATTGAAAATGTATTGCCGCAATTAGACGGTGGTGCTTTCGCTATCAAAAGAGTAGTGAGTCAGAAAGTAGTGGTGACTGCCGATGTTTTTTCTGATGGTCATGATGTCATTGAATGTCAGGTAAAATACAAACACGAGAATGATAAAAAATGGCAGGATGTCCGAATGCGACCCACAGAAAATGATTCTTGGACAGCAGAATTTCTTGTCGATAAACAAGGCGTATATATTTATTTTATAGAAGGTTGGGTTGATTACGCATTGAATTGGCAACATGGGACAGAGCGCAAGATTCACGACCATCAGTTTGTCAAATCGGAATTGCTTGAAGGCGCTGAGTATATAAAACCTGTGCTTAAATTGGCCGACAAGGAGGAAAAGGAATTTTTGAAAAAGGCAGCTGCTTTTTTCACTGACGAAAAGGAGTACGATAAAGCGATTCAAATAGCTATGTCGCACGAATTGACCGCGATTTTCAAAAAGTACCCCATTTTATATATTGAAAACAAATCTGCAGAGTTACAAGTCTACGTTGACCGTAAGAAAGCATTGTTTAGCACATGGTATGAGTTTTTCCCTAGATCGGCTTCACAAGAACCGGGCAAGCATGGCACTTTCAAAGACTGTGAAAGATTACTGCCTCGGGTAGCAGCCATGGGTTTTGATACACTTTATTTTCCTCCGATTCATCCTATTGGTGAAGTCAATCGGAAAGGAAAAAACAATGCAACCAATGCTCAAAAAGGCGATGTCGGTTCACCTTGGGGAATCGGCTCACAATACGGAGGCCATAAAGCAACGCATCCTGAATTGGGTTCGATTGATGATTTCAAATCGCTTGTCAATAAAGCGAAAGAACTCGGAATTGAAATTGCCATGGATTATGCCTTACAAGCGGCTCCTGATCATCCTTATGTGAAAGATTTTCCACAATGGTTTAAATGGCGGCCTGATGGTACGGTGCAATATGCTGAGAATCCACCTAAAAAATACCAAGATATTCAACCCATTTATTTCGAAACCACCGATTGGAAGAATTTATGGAAAGAGCTTTTGGATGTTGCCTTATTCTGGATAGAGGAGTGTGGTATTCGCGTTTTTAGAGTTGATAATCCACACACCAAACCATTTTACTTTTGGGGTTGGTTGATTACTGAAATCAAGAAAAAGCACGCGGACGTGTTGTTTTTATCAGAAGCATTTACGCGACCTAAAATCATGAATGAACTCGCGAAACAAGGATTTAGTCAGTCGTATACTTATTTTACGTGGAGAAACTCTAAAAAGGAATTAACGGAATATCTCACGGAATTAACCCAAAGCGAACAGAAAGAATTCTATCGCCCGAATTTTTGGCCTAACACACCGGATATTAATCCGTTTGCCTTACAAAATGGCAATGAGTCGATTCACCTTCAGAAGTATTTCTTAGCAGCGACGTTGAGTTCAAGTGTTGGTATCTACGGACCCGTCTTCGAGTATCGTGTTTGTGAACCCATGGCGCCCGGAAAGGAAGAATATCTCCATTCTGAAAAGTACGAAATTTATCACTGGGATTGGACTATTCAGAATAAACTCACCATGTTGATTACTCGCATCAATACCTTGCGTCACGAAAACACTTCACTGCAACAAACCAATAATATCATCTTTTGCAATACGAATAACGAGCAAGTCATGGC
>CANHBE010000246.1 GCA_947458575.1 Flavobacteriaceae bacterium
AATACCATTTCGGATGGCGAACTTATCGCTTTAATCGACACCAATAATGAACGGGTAAAACGAGATTATACGGATTGGTTTCCGAGTGGTGGCATTACCTATAATCACAATGACAAGCACTCCTTTGGACTTATATACAGTCGACGTATAGATAGACCAAACTACCAGTCATTGAATCCATTTGAGTTTCAATTAGACGAACTGTCATTTGTGCGCGGGAATCCGTTCTTAAAGCCACAATATGCCAACAACTTCAAATTGACGCATACCTATAATTATACCTTAAACACCAGCGTAAGTTTTACTAGAGTTACGGACTATTTTGCGCAAGTTATTGAACCTTCAGGTACGACAAAGAGTTTTTTAACCTCGCGGAATGTCGCCAATGAAGAAGTGTTGAACATCGGAATTTCATACCCATTTGAAATCAAGAAATGGTGGAATGTCTTTTTGAGCATCAATGCTTTTCGAAGCAGATATATAGCAACGGACGAGGCTTTTTTCTCCATCGATCAAGAAACCTTAAGTTTTTTCGGTCAAAGCACATTTACCTTGCCTAAAGAAATTACGATGGAAGTTTCCGGATGGTATAATTCTCCATCTATTTGGGGTGGAACCTTCCGTACTTCGAGTATAGGATCATTAGACTTGGCCTTTCAAAAACAATTCTTGGGTAAACGATTAACAGCGAGATTGGCATTTTCAGATATTCTATTTACGTCACCATGGGAAGGATCAACACAATTTGATTTTGTAAAAATAAATGGTGACGGTGGAAATGACAGCCGTCAAGTGCGTTTCAATCTGAGTTACAACTTCGGAAATGACGCTGTTAAGAAATCTAGAGAACGCCAAACAGGACTCGAAGAAGAGAAGAACCGAATTGGTCGCTAACACATTTTGTCTATTCTTCGGAGTATGTAATGCTATTTGGGTAGGTCAACATCTCCTTTCCATTGCATAAATCCACCCATAAGATTATAAGTATTAGTAAAACCGAGTTGATTCATAATACTGCAGGCTTGTGCACTCCGCCCTCCGGCTTTACAATACACGTAGTAGTTCTTTGATTTATCCAGCTCGTCGATTTTGTAAATAAACCCTTGACCTTGATAAATATCAATCATCAATGCATTTGGTATAATGCCTTCGCTCCATTCTTCAGGCGTGCGCACATCAATAATAACTGCTTGGTCATCTTGAGATAATTGTTCTGCCCACTCTATTTGTGATAAATCCATTTTTCCTTTTTTTGACAAAAGTAGCCAAAAAATATAGTACTCCCGGAGGTCGATTACCGTCTAAATTTCGGTCAATACAAAAATTAACAAAATAATAACGACCGATTTTCTGAGGGACAAGTTTCTTTCCAATACATTTGTATCTACAAATATTGTAATTACAATAATGAAAATCGAAGAAATCATAAAATCAAATGTCAACTTGAGCAAGGAGAAGAAAGTCATTCTCAATTTGATGTATGCACAAATTGTAATTAGTGACAAATTCAATGAATTGCTGAAGCCTTTTGAGATTTCCGCTGAGCAATACAACGTATTACGTATTCTTCGAGGGCAGAAAGGTATGGCAGTCAATATGAGCACCATTCAAGAACGAATGCTTGCCAAAAATAGCAACACTACGCGACTAATCGACAAACTGCTAATTAAGGATTATGTGACCAGAGAAGTTTGTCCGAACAATCGACGAAAAATGGAGATTTTGATTACCCAAAAGGGACTTTCCTTATTGAAGGAACTTGATCCACTGGTGGAGGCACATGAAAACTTCTTTTCATCAAATCTCACTGAAGCAGAAATAAACACCTTAAATGAATTAATTGAAAAGTATCGAACAATCTAATAATCAAATACATAAAATAAAATGAGTAATTTTTTAGAATATCAGAATTGGCGCTATGCCACAAAAAAATTTGATGCAAATAAGAAGATTTCCGCAGCCGATTTAACCTTTCTTAAAGAAGCGATGCGATTGGCTGCTTCCTCATACGGCTTGCAACCTTATAAGATACTATTTATAGAAACCTCCGAACTCAGAGCAAAATTACAACCCGCGGCTTGGGGACAGAGCCAAGTTGTTGATGCATCTCATTTGATTGTGTTTGCCAACTTCACGAATATTGGAGAGACTGAAATCAACCATGCTGTATCAAATATGGAAGCCCAGAGAAATCTGCCTGCAGGTTCTATGAAAGGATATGCTGATTTCATCGCCTCCAAAATCACCTCGCTTACCATCGAACAAAAAAATACTTGGACAGCAAAACAGACTTACATAGCCTTAGCAAACTTGCTCGCTGCTGCTGCCGAACTCAAAATTGACGTCACTCCAATGGAAGGATTCGAACCAGAACAATTTAATTCAATTCTGGGCTTGGATGCTTTACATTTGAATGCCGCAGTAGTAGCAGCAATCGGTTACAGACACCAAGATGACGCTTCACAACATTACAAGAAAGTTCGCAAATCTAACGATGACTTATTTATCAATCTATAATTTATTACTAACATTTAAAAACAAACAAAATGAAAAATCTTAGCACAATTGTAATTGCTCTTGCACTTGCCTTTACAGGCACAAACGGTATCGCTCAAACGAAAGCAGTAGATGCAAAAAAAAGTACCATTAACTGGGTTGGAAAAAAAGTAACCGGCTCACATGAGGGAACTGTAAAATTGAAAGACGGTGCGTTCTTTATGAAAGGAAACAAAATCGTTCGTGGAAAATTCACTGTAGACATGTCTTCAATAGAAGTAACCGACCTTAAAGCAGGCGAAGGAAAAGAGAAATTGGAAGGTCACTTGAAAGCAGATGATTTCTTTGGTACTGAGAAATTTCCAACTGCAAGCTTAAATTTCAAAAGTGTTAAGCCAAAGGCTAACAACGTGTATGAGGTGGTTGCGGATATGACAATTAAAGGCATTACAAAACCTGTGAGTTTTGACCTTACTGTAAAAGGAAATACTGCTACTGCAAAAGTTACAGTTGACCGCACAAAGTACGATATCAAATATGGTTCTGGAAGCTTCTTCGACAACTTAGGAGATAAAGCAATTTCAGATAATTTCGACTTAACTGTTGCTCTTCAGTTCTAATAAAAAAAGGGAAAAATTGCTGTTAGAAAGCCTCGATGCATTTGTATCGAGGTTTTTTTTTGTTTTTTTCCATAAAAAAAGATCAGTGCTTACTCTGTTTTTGTAACTTTGAAATAAGCCATTGATTTTCAAATAAATCGCTAAACTACTTCAGCATGAAAAAAAACATCACCATCCTATTATTGCTTTTGTTTGTTTTGCCTTTAACAGCGCAAACACGGAAGATAAACACAGCAAAAAGTACTATTACATGGACCGGAAAAAAGATTACGGGTGAACACAGTGGGTCACTTCAATTCAAGAATGGGTCACTCACCTATTCAAACAAGAAACTCACAAAAGGTAGTTTTACGGTAGACATGACCACTTTAAACAATACAGACCAATCAGGTAAAGACAAAGCGCAATTGGAGGGTCATCTGAAGTCGAATGACTTTTTTAACACAGAAGAATTCAAAGAGGCAACACTTGTCTTCAAATCGATTAAGTCAATTGGCAAAGGTAAATACGCCATAGTTGGTGACATGACGATCAAAGGCAAAACCAATCCTGTCTCTTTTGAGATGAATGTCAAAGGAAATACAGCAGCTGCAAATCTTATCATTGATCGAACTAAATACGGAATTCAATACGGGTCGGGCAGTTTCTTTGATGATTTAGGGGATCGTACTATTTACGACGAATTTGAATTAAAGGTCAATCTGATTTTTTAATTACCACTACTAAACGCTCTTCCACTCAAAAAATGATTTGTCATTTCCATTCCAAAGTTTGTTATTTTTGGACTCACTAAATACTACCAAAAAGTGAAAAGAATTGCAGTCATTGACAATTACGACAGTTTTACTTATAACCTAGTGCATTATCTGGAAGACTTAAACGCTGTAGTTACCGTTTTTCGGAATAATGAATTCGAATTGGAAGAACTGCAAGATTTCGATAAGATACTACTTTCGCCCGGACCGGGAATTCCAGATGATGCAGGATTAACCAAAATGGTCTTGCAACATTACGGCTCTCAAAAGAGTATTTTGGGGGTTTGTCTTGGTCAACAAGCGATCGGCGAGGTCTTTGGCGGCCAAATAACCAATCTTGACAAAGTATATCACGGAATCGCTACTAAAATTGAGGTAATTGTTGACGATGAGCCACTTTTTCAGAATTTGGATAAAATACTGGAAGTCGGCCGATATCATTCCTGGGTTGTTAGCACCAATTCATTTCCTGAGATTCTAGAA
>CANHBE010000247.1 GCA_947458575.1 Flavobacteriaceae bacterium
GGTATTTGCTATTAACTACAACCTTTTCGACCTAATTTATAATGATTTTAAAATGTTTAGCGATAAACATAAACATGTGCCGAAAATACTTTTTTTAATTCCTTAAATTCAGAACTTTAAGTACCGAAAAATTAGTATCGAACAATTACTTCACGTCAAAAAAAATCGAAATCACCAGAGATTTATTCTTTGTGAAAAATTCACTTATGTGAGTAAGCATCTCAATATGCAAGACTCCCCAGGTGAATTAACATTTGCTAACAAACTGCAAAAAACAAGAATAATTTTGAAGCAATTAAAAATATATTAGCAATTCTCTATTTTGACCAGCCACTTTCATTTTTATCCATAAAAATTCAATTTATAGGAATTTCTATATCAAAAAGCGCGTTGTTTTAGTTCTCTTAATTATAATTTTACAGTTCAAAATTTTAATGATGAAAATAGGAATTGACGCTATTGCATGTGATGTCGCTAAAATACACTTACCCATAAAAACGTTAGCTGAAGCGAGAAAAATAGACCCTGACAAATTAGAGAAAGGACTGGGATTGCTTCAAATGACCTTGCCAGATTATCATCAAGACATCGTGGTTTTTGCTGCCAATGCTCTGACAAAGTTGATAGCAGAAAACGATATTGATTTTCATGATATTGCCAGAATTTACGTGGGCACGGAAAGCAGTTTCGATAATTCTAAACCCGTTGCTTCTTTTTTAATCACATTGATGGAACAAAGATTCGGAGAAAATAGCTTTTCCGAATGTGACGCTGTCGATTTTACTTTTGCTTGTATTGGAGGAATTGACGCTTTGCACAACTGTATCGATTTTGTGCGCTTAAATCCATCAAAAAAAGCAATCGTAGTGACTACTGATATTGCCAAATACGACTTGAATTCGACTGGCGAATACACACAAGGCGCCGGCGCAATTGCGATGTTGATTGCTTCAAATCCAAGAATAATGGCATTTGAAAACCTATGGGCAACAAACATCAAGGGCGTTTTCGATTTTTTTAAACCGCTTCGAACTATTCAAAAATCAAGCATAACCGGAAACTACAATAATGATACTTGGTTCGACAATCTGGAAGCTACTATTGATATCCACAAAGAACAACCTGTATTTGATGGTCAATATTCGAATCAATGTTATGTGGATCGTATTCGGAATGCTTACTTTTCCTTTAAAAAATTAAAGAACACTGATCAAGTGTTACACGCTTCATGGCAAAGCATTATCATGCATTTACCCTATGCGTTTCAAGGTCGTAGAATGTTGCCCGAAATTTATATTTTAGATGCCGAACCGAATATCGTTTTTGGTGATGAGTCTGCCGAGGAACGCCAAGAGCTTTGCAAAAGAGCCAGTAAATCAGATGCTTACAAAACTTTCGTTGAAGAAAAATTAATGCCTGCTGAACGAGCTTCTTCTTTAATTGGAAATCTATATACAGGTTCGATTTTCTTGGGATTGCTATCTACTTTATCCCATTTCGAAAATCTTGAAAAAGATATCTCGAATGCAACTTTCGGATTTTTGGCCTATGGAAGCGGTTCGAAATCAAAAGTGTTTGAAGGAACTGTCCAGCTCGAATGGAAAAATTCTATTTCAAGTGTAAAACTCTTCGAAACCCTAGCAAAAAGTCATGAAATAGATTTTAAAACCTACGAAAGGCTTCATAAGAAAGAACAAAAAGAATCTGTTTTACAGCCAGAAAAGGAATGGGTCTTAGACCGGATAGAAACAGAAATTCCAAACTTGATTGGTGCTCGTTATTACAAATGGGTAGATTAAGTTATTTTTGCTGAACTTTATTCTCTTCATGAAATCTCGAAAATTAGAAACCAATCTTTTCAATTACATTCAGCGAATGGTTGAAGATGATTCGTTGCGAGATTTAGCCCTTCTATCGAGTGGTGCTTTTAAGCAAATTGAACTAAAGAAAAATGACTTCTTGGTCAGAGAAAATGAAGTCTGTCGCTACTTCTGTTTTATAGAAAGCGGAATATTACAGCACTCTATCCTGATAAACGATGAAGAGAAAACTACCTTTCTCGCTTTAAAAAATACGGTAACCTCCTCACTGAATAGCTTTCTGTTTGAAAAACCTTCGCGCAAAAGCATCAAAGCGCTATTCGATTGCAAACTATGGGTTCTAGATCAAAGCACTTTTAAAGACTTGGTCAAAACCAACGAAGCCTTCCATCAATTCTATTATACCTTAATTGAAAAACAAATTTGTTTAATCGACGATTACCGAATTGATCTATTAACATTAACTCCCGAAGAAAGATACTCCAAACTACTCGCAACAGAGCCACATCTAATTCAGGAAGTACCTTTACATTATCTGGCTTCTTTTCTGGGAATTTCAACTCGACACATGAGCCGTATTCGGAAAAATGTAAAATAACGCCATTTGGCTACTTGACTAGAAAATTGTTTCCTTAATTTTGAGTTCGAATCAATCTCAATAAAAACCATGAAATACCATCAAATTGACCGAAACCTATTTATAAAAAATCGCTCAAAATTTGTCGCTCAAATGAAGCCAAATAGCGTGGCTGTATTCAATTCAAACGACATTTATCCAGTATCAGCCGATAGCAGTTTGCCATTTGCACAACATAGAGACATTTTCTATCTATCCGGCGTTGACCAAGAAGAAAGTATACTATTGCTATTTCCTGATGCTCCATATGAACACCAACGAGAAATGTTATTTCTCAAGGAAACCAGTGATCACATCGCGATCTGGGAAGGCGAAAAATTGACCAAAGAACGTGCGTTCGAAGTATCGGGAATCAGAACCGTTTATTGGCTGCAAGACTTTCACAAGATTCTCAATGAAATGATGACATACTGTGATACCATGTATATCAATACCAACGAACACTACCGCGCTGCAGTTGAAACAGAAACCAGAGAAGACCGATTTGTAAAGTGGTGGAAAGCAAAATATCCTGCTCATCAGGTGGCAAAAAGCAATCCTATTTTGCAGCGTTTGCGTTCAGTGAAAGAAAGCGAGGAGTTAGATTTGATTCAAAAAGCTTGCAACATAACAGAATTAGGTTTTAGACGCCTCTTATCATTTGTCAAACCAAATGTATTCGAGTACGAAATTGAAGCAGAGTTAATTCATGAGTTTATTCGAAACCGTTCTAAAGGATTTGCTTACACCCCGATTATTGCCTGCGGAAACAATGCTAATGTCTTGCATTATATCGAAAATAATCAGCAATGCAAAGCTGGTGATTTAATCCTCTTAGATGTTGCAGCAGAATATGCAAACTACTCTAGTGACTTGTCTAGAACAATACCAGTTTCCGGTAGATACACTGATCGACAAAAATCGGTCTACAACGCAGTACTTCGGGTTAAGAATGAAGCAACCAAAATACTGACGCCTGGAACCCTATGGAAACAATACCATATTGAAGTTGGAAAGCTAATGACTTCCGAATTACTTGGTCTTGGCTTATTAGACAAAGCTGATGTTCAAAATGAAAATCCGGATTGGCCTGCATACAAAAAGTATTTTATGCATGGGACTTCACATCACTTGGGACTTGACACTCATGACTATGGACTTTTACACGAGCCCATGAAGGCTAATATGGTCTTTACCGTCGAACCAGGAATTTATATTCCTGCTGAAGGTTTTGGAATTCGACTTGAAGACAATGTTGTGGTGCAAGAAAAAGGTGAGCCATTTAATTTGATGAAAAATATTCCAATTGAAATAGATGAAATAGAAGGTTTGATGAACCAATAGTGAGGTTAACCTGAACTAAATTGTCGATCAAACAATAAATGAAAAACTAATTCCTAAGTTGCGCTAATAATGGGCTGGTGGAAGGCTATGTCGTGTATTTAATCAGCACAATAACATTACACGTACTTAAGCAATTTGATCTAATTAATTTTTTCCTCAAGTACTATGTTTGTGCGAGAAGTTTTTGACTCCTATTAATTCCAATAATCGCTTTGAGAACATTGTTTTACAAGAATATAGAAATTGCTGTAACTGATCAAGGGAAAGGAACTACTGTAGTGTTACTTCATGGCTTTTTGGAAAACCAAAACATGTGGAAAGATTTCATTCCCCATCTTTCAGAAAAAAATCGCGTCATTACCATCGATTTGCTGGGACACGGGGTTACAGCTTGTATAGGATATATTCATACAATGGAAGACCAAGCAGACTTGGTTCATCATGTGCTTACAGAACTAAAAATTAGAAGAGCAATTCTAATAGGACATTCTATGGGAGGCTACGTTGCACTTGCTTTTGCAGATCTCTTCCCAGAGTATATGAAGGGTTTGGTATTGCTCAACTCGACATCTA
>CANHBE010000248.1 GCA_947458575.1 Flavobacteriaceae bacterium
ACTCATCGGTGGGATTTACTTTGAGTTGAAGAAGTTTGATGATGCCATTGACTCATACTACAGAAGCGTTTCATTATACAATACGCTCAAGCCTTCTAGTCAACAAGCCTATTGCTATTACCAGTTAGGTCTTTGCTACATGGAAAAAGAAAATTACCCGGTGGCAGAAAATAATTTCGAAAAAGCAAAGGCAATTTTTCAAACAATTAAGATTCCTGATGCTATTGAATTGTTAAACCTTCAAAAGGCAATTGTCTATAAGGCAAAGGGACAGCAGAAATTAGCAATACCGATTCTCAATCAAATCATTGCAAAGCCTGACCTCGCAGATGCTACGAAAACAAAAGCAGAGGCACTCTATCAGATGGGATCTATTGAGCTGGCGAATGACCGAAGCAATCTCGCGCTCAATTACCTATCTCGCGCACTCGTACTGAATAAGAAAGATAATAATTACGAGCAGAAATCAGAGATCCTATTGGCACTCAGCAAGACCTACGAAAAATTATTGAACATCAAAAAGGCACATATCTTTCTAAAAGACTATCTGGAATTAAAAGATAGTATCGCAGCGTTGAACACGAAAAAATTAGGAACAGAAGACTATGCCGAATTTAAGGATAATGAGCGACTGAAAACCATCGAACAACTGGATAAAGAAAACAAGGAACAGCAAAAGGCCAATAAAGTCGCGAAACTCATCAGTATTCTGGCCATTGCGTTGATAGCGATTCTTTCGCTATTGAGTTTATCGCTATACAAAAACAATATTATTCGTACCCAGTCGAATTTGCTCCTGAAAGAGAAAAACAACGAATTACAAATCGCAAAGGAAAAGGCAGAAAAAGCATCGAAAGCTCGTGCCGAATTTCTGTCTACGGTTAGTCACGAATTAAGAACACCGCTAAATGCAATCAATGGAATAACACATTTGCTTTTGGAGGAAAATCCAAAAGAAAGCCAAATGAATTACCTGACTTCGTTGAAGTTCTCCGGAAATTACTTGCTCACTTTTATCAACGAGATTCTCGAAATAAACCGAATAGAATCAAATGCGATTGAAACAGAGAATATTAATTTTAATTTGAAGTTGTTGTTGTCTAATATTCAGAACTCTCTCAAAGAGCTGGCTTCTATCAACAACAATACTTTTACCGTTGAGATGGATCCTGATATTCCTGAGTTCCTCATTGGAGATCCAACCAAGTTATCACAGATATTTCTCAATTTGATTAACAACGCACTAAAATTTACCAAAAACGGTGAGGTAAAGGTCATTTTGGATACAAACGAAATTAATGAAGAGTTTACTTCTATTCATTTTAAAGTTGTTGATACCGGTATTGGTATTCCGGCAGAAAAAATCGAAACTGTTTTTGAGAGCTTTTCACAAGGATCTATTGAAATCAATAGGAAATATGGTGGCACTGGTTTAGGATTGGCGATTGTTAGAAAACTCGTCGACCTTTTAGGAGGTAAAATAAAACTTGAGAGTGAAGTGGGTAAAGGATCAGCTTTTTCATTTGATTTAAGTTTTAAGATTGGAACAGATGAAAAAGTAATTGAAGAAAAACTCAGTGAACAAAACGACGCTATTCTGATAGGCAAAAGAGTATTATTGATTGAAGATAACAAAATCAATCAAATGATTACCAAGCGAATGGTTGAAAATAAAGGAATGATCTGTGTTGACGTTATTGACAATGGAGAAGATGCCATTGAAGCAGTAAAAAACAACTCTTATGATTTGGTCTTGATGGATGTGCATTTACCCGGAATTAATGGAACCATCGCCACGCAGACCATTCGTACGTTTAATCAAAAGATAAAGATCATTGCATTGACGGCAATCTCTCTCAATGAAAACAGAGAAATGCTTTTATCATACGGAATGAATGATGTGATCACAAAACCATTCAATCCAGACGAATTTTATAACATTATCGCCAAAAATTTGGCCGATATTGCTTAGTAAGCTTGAATCAGTTCTCTGATTAGTGTTCGTACTTTGGGCTCTGCCTTTCTTGCGGCTTCCAACACTTCATTATGACTTACTGTTTCTATATTTTCTTCATTTCCCATATCGGTTATCACTGAAATACCGAAGGTTTCCATCCCCATATGACAGGCGACAATAACCTCAGGAACGGTTGACATTCCGACCATATCTGCGCCTAAGATTTTGACCATTCTATACTCTGAGATGGTTTCGAAAGTCGGACCTTGTAATCCTAAATAAACGCCATCATGAACTTCAATTTCAAATGATTTCGCGATTTCCTTGGCTTTCTTAATCATAGCTCTACTATATGGCTCGCTCATATTCAGAAATCGAGGGCCAAATCGAGAATCATTCTTCCCATGAAGTGGATGTTCGGGCATTAAATTAATATGATCTTTAATCAAAACCACAGAACCGACCTGGTATGCATCATTTACGCCGCCGGATGCGTTGGAAACCACCAATTTTTCAACACCTAAATATTTCATCACCCGCACCGGAAATGTTACTTCTTTCATTGAATAACCTTCATAGAAATGAAATCGCCCTTGCATGGCAACCACTTTCTTTTCTCCAATTTTCCCAAAAACTAGCGCACCTTTATGGCCTTCAACCGTTGATATCGGGAAATTAGGAATAGAGCTGTATGGCAGCGTAAACTCTACTTGAATGTCTTCGGTAAAACTACCCAAACCGGAACCCAAAATGATTCCATATTCAGGAGTGAAATGAGTAACCGATTGAATATAACTAACGGTTTCTTGTACGTTATCCCACATAAAAATCGTATTAGTATTAAACCTAATTATTGTTATTCTATTTTGATTGAATCAAGCGTAAACAGTGAATTTCAGGTAGAAAAACTAAAATTACAGAAGCACAACTTAAGTCGTATCTCTAAGTGATTTTTGTTGACGAATTCAATCTACAACAAACTGATCTTTAATCCCTTGGAAATCTTGATTACAATTTTGACAAAACCACTAAAAATATTATGCAAATCTCTGAATTAGTAAATTAAAAACGTCGATTGAAGCATTCCTTTTTCAATTGTCAAAAGTAGTCTTTCTTAAACTATTTATAACATCTTGTTAAAAAAAATGGTTATTCATCGATTTTCATAGTAATACTTTCGCCAAGCGAGTAAGTATTTCTACATTCGCAGAAATTTTTGCAAAAATGAAAAGTCTATTTTTATTCCTAACGATATCTTTCTGTAGTTTCAATTGCCTTGCGCAAAACCTAGTGATTAATGAGATCATTACCTCAAACGCTGCTGTTATTGCGGACGAAGATGGTAGTTATGAAGATTGGATTGAGTTGTATAACCCGACAGCAAACGCTATTAATTTAGCCGGCTATGGATTATCCGATTTACCTACAAACCCCTTCCTGTGGGTTTTTCCAGAGTATTTGATTCAACCCGGAGCGCACCTACTCGTCTGGTGCTCGGACAAGAATAGAACCAATGCAAGTCTACCTTTGCACACAAACTTTAAGATTAGTTCGGCAGGTGAAACCCTAACGCTGACTGACCCCAGTGGCGCAATTGTCGACAGCTACGCTCCCATTGTGATACCCCAGAATTACACTTACGGGAGACAAACTGATGGCGCTCAAGTGTTGGTTATTTTCCCTGAACCCACGCCAGGACAAAGCAATAATACCTCTCAAGGATTTACTGATATATTAGATCCACCGAGTTTTTCTGTAAATGGCGGATTCTTTTCTGAAAATATCAATTTGGTTCTAAGTCACCCTGATCCGATGGCAACGATCATTTATACGACCGATGGATCCGATCCTGATATCGACAATTTAAACGGAACAACATATTCGTATAAAAACCAATATCCAATTGACTTAGGTCAGTTGCCAATTGATAATTTTTCAACAAACAGTTTTCGCTCATTCCAGTACACTGCGCCCTTAAATATAGAAGACCGGACAAATCAACCGAATGATATTTCTACAATTTCCTCCACTTTCGATTTTGATCCATCTTATTACTTGCCAGACTATTCTGTATTCAAAGGAACAGTCGTTCGCGCGAAAGCATATAAACCGGGTGCATTGCCTAGTAAGATTATTTCTAATTCCTACTTTGTATCCCCGGAAGGAAGCCAACGATTTTCTATTCCGGTTGTTTCCCTAAGTGTCGACGAGAATAAATTTTTTGACTACAACGACGGTATTTATGTGGCAGGCGTAGATTATGACAATTGGCGAGTTGCAAATCCGGATATACAAGCGCTGTTTTTTTCGGACTCAAACTTTGATCGTTCAGGCGAAGAATCCGAAAGAACCGGTCATTTCAGCTAT
>CANHBE010000249.1 GCA_947458575.1 Flavobacteriaceae bacterium
ACGAGAACGATTAAAGAAAATTGCAATTATTAACCGCAGAAATGAGTACCAAAAAATAAAATTAACAACAAATCAAAACAAACATTTATCTTTGAATTATTAACTAAATACTCTCTTAGGAAAAGTCCACTTTAGTTTGAAGACATACAATAGTCAAGCAATATGTATTGAACTTAACAATAAAATCAGGAGTGAATTCATCAAAGTACAAATCTTTTTTGCCCAAATAATTTAGATACTTATCTAACTTTCTTCTAACATTCAAATAAGAATATTTATGACCTTCTGTCAATTTTAATTCCATTCTACTATTAAAATATTGAATAAATGATAATCTATTATCTATAATATTATTTTCAACTTTATCAATTATTGGAGTAATATCACTCTTATATTCTTTTGTAATTTCTATACCATTTTCAAACTTGTAAATACACTCACTTAATTTGGAATTGATGTCTTTAAATCTAGTTTCTTTTGGATTGAAAGAATTAAAATCAGAATTAAAATGATTTTTAAAATCATCAATTGTTACTCTGATTCCGATACTCTTTTTAATTTTTTTACCATTATCAAAAGATTGAATGCTAAGAATTCCAAATTCATCATTTGCATTCTTTTTATTTAGAACTATCTTTGTAGACATTATTAAAGTTTTATAAATTATGATTACAAATCAAATATATAAATTAATATCAAAAGTGGGAACAAAAAGTGGGAACATTTTATGGATAAATTCAATATTTAGTAAATTCTAAATTTTATAAATAACTAAAAATCAATTACTTAATAAAAATAAAAAATAGTTATGTCAGACGATAAAAAAGTAATATTCTCAATGCAGCGCGTAAGCAAAGCTTACCAAGGCAGTGACAAGCAAGTTTTAAAGAATATTTATCTGAGCTTCTTCTATGGAGCAAAGATTGGAATTTTAGGATTGAATGGCTCGGGAAAGTCATCTTTGCTGCGAATTATTGCAGGTGTTGATAAGAACTTTCAAGGCGATGTGGTTTTTCAACCGGGATACAAAGTTGGTTACCTCGAGCAAGACCCTCAACTTGACGATTCAAAAACAGTTATTGAGATCGTGCGAGAAGGTGTCGCAGAGACCATGGCTGTTTTGGATGAATTTAATAAGATTAATGATCAGTTTGGGTTGCCGGAAGTTTATGAAAATGCAGATAAGATGCAACAGCTTATGGATCGACAAGCGGATTTACAAGACAAAATAGACGCATTAGGTGCTTGGGACATCGATACCAAATTAGAAATTGCTATGGATGCTTTGCGCACTCCTGAAGGTGATACACCAATAAAACATTTGTCCGGCGGAGAACGACGTCGTGTTGCACTTTGTCGTTTGCTACTGCAGCAACCTGATGTCCTGCTATTAGATGAGCCAACGAACCATTTGGATGCGGAAAGTGTACTTTGGTTAGAGCAACATTTAGCGCAATATGCAGGGACTGTCATTGCCGTAACACACGATCGTTATTTCCTAGACAATGTTGCGGGTTGGATTTTAGAGTTAGATAGAGGAGAAGGCATTCCATGGAAAGGTAATTACTCGTCATGGTTAGATCAAAAGTCAAACAGAATGGCTTTGGAAGAGAAAGTGGCGTCAAAAAGACGAAAAACTTTAGAACGCGAGTTGGAGTGGGTAAGACAAGGAGCAAAAGGACGTCAGACCAAACAAAAAGCGCGTTTACAGAATTATGACAAGTTGCTTAATGAAGATCAGAAACAACTCGATGAAAATTTGGAAATCTACATTCCAAATGGGCCACGATTAGGAACCAATGTCATCGAAGCAAAGAACGTTGCCAAGTCGTTCGGCGACAAGTTGTTATATGATAATTTGAATTTCACTTTGCCGCAAGCGGGAATTGTCGGAATTATTGGTCCAAACGGCGCCGGTAAATCCACCATTTTCAAAATGATTATGGGCGAAGAAAAACCAGATTCCGGCGATTTTGTGATTGGTGATACAGTCAAGATCGCTTACGTTGATCAATCACATTCTAATATTGATCCGAACAAATCGATTTGGGAGAATTTCTGCGATGGTCAGGAATTGATTATGATGGGCGGAAGACAAGTGAATTCGCGAGCGTATTTGTCTCGTTTTAATTTTGGTGGAAGCGATCAAAATAAAAAGGTATTCGCACTTTCTGGCGGAGAGCGCAATCGACTTCATCTGGCAATGACTTTAAAGGAAGAAGGTAATGTACTGCTGTTGGACGAGCCGACTAATGACTTGGACATTAACACGCTTCGAGCACTGGAAGAAGGTTTGGAAAACTTTGCAGGCTGTGCCGTTGTGATTTCGCACGACAGATGGTTCTTAGATCGGATTTGTACCCATATTTTAGCATTTGAAGGAAATTCTGAAGTGTACTATTTTGAGGGTGGATTCTCCGACTATGAAGAAAACAAAAAGAAACGTTTGGGTGGCGATTTGACGCCGAAGCGAATCAAATACAGAAAGTTGATAAGGAATTAAAAATTAAAACGCTGGTTAGTACCAGCGTTTTTTATTTTGTTTGGAGCCTGCCGACTTCCTCGATTTATGTGCGCCGCCACTTCTATTGGAGTTTTGTTGTGGTTTTTCCTCTTCTGTTGGACTTCCTTCTTGCCATGGGTAAGGATGGTCTGAAATTGTTGTGACATCGACCTTAATCAACTTCATGATGTCTTTCCAATATGGCGCTTCATCCTTACCACAGAATGAAATTGCGATGCCACCATTCCCGGCTCTTCCGGTTCTTCCGATCCGATGCACATAGGTTTCCGGGATATTTGGTAAGTCGAAATTGATTACGTATGGTAATTGATCGATATCGATACCGCGAGCAGCAATGTCTGTAGCGACCAAAACGCCAACTTCTTTGTTTTTGAACGCATCCAAAACGCGTTGTCTAGCATTCTGTGATTTGTCACCATGAATTGCTTCTGAAGCAACTCCGCGTTTTCGCAATGCTTTTACGACATTGTCTGCGCCGTGTTTTGTTCGTGTGAACACTAATACATCTGATAATTTTTCATTTCGAATGAGATGATATAGTAAATTTCGTTTTTCTGTTTTGTCAACGAAATAAACACGTTGCTCAACATTTTCAGCAGTGGAAGATACTGGTGTGACACTAACGCTTGCCGGATCTCTGAGGAACATTTCAGCCAATTCTCTAATGGCAATGGGCATCGTTGCGGAGAATAGTAAGGTCTGTCGATTGTGAGGTGTCAATTTGACTATTTTTTTGACATCATTTACAAATCCCATATCGAGCATTTGGTCAGCTTCATCTAAGACTAGAGTGTGCAAATGATCGAGGTTTACAAAACCTTGCTTATGTAAATCCAATAATCTGCCGGGAGTTGCAATAAGTATATCAATACCTTTTCGCAATACATCTACTTGAGGAACTTGTGAAACGCCACCAAAAATGGTCAACTGTGTGAGATTGGTATACTTTCCGTAACAATCGAAATTTTGACCAATTTGAACTGCGAGTTCCCGTGTTGGTGTAATTACTAAGGTGCGGATGACTTTTGCTTTGTTGGAAGAACCAACCATCCGATGTAGTTGATGTATGATTGGAATAGCGAAAGCGGCTGTTTTGCCTGTTCCGGTTTGGGCACAGCCCACTAAATCTCGACCTGCTAAAATAATTGGAATAGATTGTTCTTGAATTGGAGTGGGCTGTGTGTATCCTTCCTCGAATACAGCCCTTTGTATACTCTTGGAAATCGGTAAGTCTTCAAATAACATATAAAAAAAATAAAACCTTTCAGACATTGGATTGCTGAAAGTCGTCGCAAAGATAGGTTATTTAATCGAAGTAGATTTTACTTCGGTAAAATTGACATCGAACGCGCGAATAATGCCTTGCATAGGATCATTTGCCTTCATAAAATCGGTTATAAGATATCCAATTAGCTTTCCTATCATGTGACTATTCTTTTCCTCACCCAATTCAGGTGCACCTTCACAGATATGCAGGTATGCGGCGTTTTGACTCTTTCCGAAGTAATGCACGAACTGTCTCAGCTGTTCGACTGAAAAACCACTGATGGTCATGGCACTAGAAGCGATATTTGGGATTGCGTCTAAATCTATTTCAATTCCAAAAGATTCATCGGCAATAAATTTGTGGGCATTTTCAAGTTCAGTTTCAAAGTTCTTGAACTTGCGAATTCCGATTTCGTCATAAGTATTATATCGAACTCTAGAATGTAGTTTCTTTATTTTAGATAAAACTTTTTTTGACGTATAATTTTCATGTAATCCGAAAATAAAGTACTTA
>CANHBE010000250.1 GCA_947458575.1 Flavobacteriaceae bacterium
ACAAAATATTGGCACAAGTTTGATCCGATAAAACCGGCTCCACCCGTAATTAAGATTTTGTATTTCGAAGAACCTACCATAATTCCAGTTTCATTAACATCTAAATTCTACTGATAAACAACTTAATCTTTTCCAATATCGTGGTTGGTTTATCATTCTCATGATAACCATTTCCGTAGTTGCCATAGCCATAACCGTAACCATAGCCGTAGCCATAGCCGTAACCTGTTCCATACTTAGCCTTGTTTTGGAAGCCATTAAAAATGATGCTGATGTTTTCCAATTCTCCGCGCTTAATTCTGTTATTAAGCATAGTGATCATATCTTTCTTGGTGTAATTCTGTCGCATGATGTAGAGAATTAAATCTGCGTATTCCGCTAGTTCTACAGCATCCGAGACCAATCCGACTGGAGGCGTATCCAGTATAATGTAGTCATAACGCGTTTTCAACAACCTCATAAATTCGCGCATACTTTCTCCGATGATAAGCTCCGAAGGGTTTGGAGGAATCGGACCGGAAGTAATAACGTCTAAGTAAGGAATGTGTGTTTTTTGAATGACGTCATCAATTGACTTTTGGCCGATGAGAAAATTTACCGCACCAATGTCATTCTTAATATTGAAATCCTCAAAAATTCTTGGCTTCCTCAAGTCTAATCCGACGATAACGGTTTTCTTTTCACTCAACGCAAAAACTGTAGCGAGGTTTAAAGAACAAAATGTTTTGCCTTCCCCACTGACAGAAGATGTCAACATTAAAGTCTTAGAGCCAGATATATCATACTTCTTGTAGAGAAATTGAAGCGATGAACGAATTGTCCTAAACGACTCCGATAGTGCTGATTTTGGACGTTCAAAAACAGATAAATTCGTACTTCCATGCTTAACTCCAACAACACCAATTAAAGGAATTGATGTTGTTTTCGCGATATCTTCTGTGTTCAAAATGGAGTTTTCCAAAAAGAAGATAATAAAAACAATAATCAAAGGAATCAGAAATCCTAAAAAAGCAGCAAGAACATAGTTAACACTGGTATTTGGACCTATGAGTCCACCGCCAGTGTCTTTCGCTGAATCGATAAAATGAATATCCGATAAATTGGCTGCTTTCACAATTTCTGCTTCATTCCTTTTTTCCAGAAAAGTATTGTAGATGTTGTCGCTTAAATCGTACTTACGCACGATCTTCAGGTATTCTTGTTTTTCTTCGGGTAGCTTCTTAATATCACTTTCCAAGGCGTTAATTTTGCTCGATACCAGAGCAAGGTCATACTTCAGAGCACCACTAACAGAATTGATATTTTCGAGCAATACCTTCTTGATTGACTCCATCTGGATATCAAAATCTCGGAATATCTTCTCGCTCTTCACTGAATACGCGAGCTCAGAACGTTTTGTAGAAAGATCAATCAACTTAGATACGTTTACTATGATGTTTGGATCATCAATACCCGCCACCGTTGGCGCAGGTAATTTTGAATAATCGAGACTATTTCTAAGATATGACCGTAAAGTATTGTAGTATGATATCTTGCGATTTACAGCATCTCGCTCTACTTCCAAACTCAATAGTTTACTCGAAATTGATGAACCTTCATCTTGGATCGCCATAATATCCTTGCTTTGATGAAATGCTTTCAATTCGTTGCCCGTGTCTTTGAGTTCTTTTCCCATCGAAACGAGTGTACTATCAATAAATGCAATTGTATTGGTCGCAAATTGGTTTTTTCGCTCCAGCTGAACAGTAATTAACATATTTACCGTAGCATTGAGGTAATCAACCATTCTTGCTTTGTTTGTACCCTGTAAGCTCAATCGCAAAATAGAAGGCGCCTTAGAATCAATTTCTACCTTCAAGCCTTGGTTCCTCGCAACAACTTCATTGAATTCACTAAAGCGAAAATAGTAGTCATTGCCAATGTATTTGCCTGGATTGGGAACCAATTCAATCGTGACGTCAAGAAAAGGCAACTTCACTTTCTGACCAATTTTATAGCGCTGCACAAATTCGCCAGGAACCACCGAAGTCTCACTTTTGCTGTTATCCGAATAGTTTACTAAAGGTACACTTTTGCTGTCGAAAGAAATTTTGAGTTCATATTCTGTTTCACTTACAAATTTGACATTAATCAAACTATTGAAAAGTTGCTTGCTATTCTTATCGAACGATACGTAAAACGGAACTGCACCGTATACATCCTTAAAATTATATTTTCCTTTCTCGAGGTAGTCTACATAAAACTTCAATTTTTCGACCACTAGCTCATTGTGAGATCTTGATTTTAAGGTATTTGAAATATTCTGAACCTGATCGGAAGTCCCGCCCCAATTAAAAACCAAGCTTGTGGTCGAGGTGAAAAAGGGATTGTTTTCTTCCTTGATAGCAATAGAGGTTTGCATTTCGTACACCTTTTCTTTTCGCAAATTGACTTGATAAGCGATGGAAAAAGTAATAATCAAGCTCAATAAGAACCACTTCCAATAGCTTGTAATCTTTATGAGGAATCCCTTAAAGTCAAAGCTGTTTTGGCTTTCAAAAAACGAAAAATCCTTGGTGTCTATCATGCTTATCTTATTGCCTTAAGAGTAAAATCGTGGTTGTTACGACAGCCATCACTGAAGCAAGAGTCGTAAGTGATTCGAGTCCGGTTTTGCCCGTGCCCCAAGTTTTCTGTTTCAATGGCTTAACATAAATATAGTCATTGGATTGAATGAAGTAATAAGGCGACTGCATCGCTTTAATATCGGTTAAATCAATAGCATGCATCTCAGTACCCGCAGGAGTTTGTCGCAAAATAACAACATTTTTGCGATCGCCTGTAATTGTGATATCACCCGCGTTAGCAATGGCTTCCATGATTGTCAGTTTGTCTTGATAAAGTGTCTTAGTACCCGGAATTGTTATTTCACCATTGATGGTATATCGCAATCCAGCCATTTTAACAGAAACAAAAATGCTGGCTTCTTTATTAAAATATTCTTCCAATAATCGCTGCTCGATCTTCAGACGAACTTCATCCAAAGTTTGACCAACCACACTAAGCTCTTCCAAAAGTGGCATTCGAATATTGCCGTGATCATTCACTATAAAACCTTCAAAATACAATGATTGATCACTCTTCCCAGATTCGATTGGATTGTTTGACGGCGCGAATATCTGCACTAGCTTCGGATCATTGGCCTTTATCGATATACTTATTACATCATTAACTTGCAGACGATATGGCTTCAAATTTACAGGCTTTACCGCGGCAGCTGACTCGGCTTTATCTTTACTTTGTAGATATATCAGGTCTTTTACCGGCACACATGAAGCGAAAAGAAGCGTTATGCACAAGATAAAAGATTGAATTTTATAATTCATTAGGTTCAAAAATTTAGCAAACAAAGATAGTTTTTCATTTAGAATAACAAAAAAGAAGCACAACAAAAAAACTCAATAGTTTTTAAAGGAAATTTCGAGCGGAATTCGTTGTGTGATACTTCGGCCGAGGGTAACTTCATCAGCGTATTCTAATTCGTCACCAACTGCAATACCGCGCGCAATTGTAGAGGTAATAATTTCCAAATCTTTAATCTGTTTGTATATATAAAAATTGGTAGTGTCTCCCTCCATGGTTGAACTAAGTGCAAAAATTAATTCTTCTACATTTCCTGTTTTTGCTTTCTCAACCAAAGAATTAATGTTTAGCTGGCTTGGACCAACGCCATCGATCGGTGATATCTTCCCGCCCAAAACATGGTAAATCCCCTTAAATTGCTGTGTGTTTTCAATCGCCATCACATCTCTGATATCCTCGACCACGCAGATAATTTTATGATTTCGACCGTCATTAGCACAAATTGCACATAACTCTACATCTGAAATATTATGACAACTTTTGCAGAACTTCACTTCTTCACGCATCGCTGACAAGGATTCGCTCAGAAATCTGGTCTTCTCTTTGGGCTGCTTGAGCAAATGCAACACCAATCGCAAAGCAGTCCTTCTACCAATTCCCGGCAACTGCGCCATTTCATTGACTGCCTTTTCCAATAACTTTGATGAAAATTCCATGGGCGTAAAGATAGCAAATTGTTTCATCGTTAACCCGTGGATGCATTAAATCGTAGATGCGTTAAATCGTGAAATCGGCTTAACGATTAAACAGTTAAACGGTTAACCTAAAATTCGTATTTTGGCGCCAATAAAAATCCCATTTATGACGCCTTTTGCCATACTATCGCTCATCATTGTATATTTCGGTTTGCTCTTTATCATTTCACATCAAACTAGCAAAAAGAATAGCGGTAA
>CANHBE010000251.1 GCA_947458575.1 Flavobacteriaceae bacterium
GCTTTGTTTATAACTTGTTGGGAGTGCGATTCTTAAATAATTTAAATTTTTATCTAACCCAAAAGCACGCGAAGGTTTAACTCTAAGTTCGCTAGGAATCTCACGAGTCATCAGAAAATTGGCTAAGCTAATCCTATTTTACCGAACTTAGAAATACCTCTCCACTGCCTGTCCGCCGACAGGTGTGACGCTCGGGGTGAGAATTCAAAACAAATGCCCTAGCCCCGATGGAAGGGAAAATCCTTTTTTCAACCCTATCAGAGTTCTAAACTCTGCCAGGGTTAAAAACTACCCAAAAGACCTAGAACTCTAAAAGGGTTGAAAAAAGATTTGGAATGACAGCGGGAAATAGCTTCGAAAAGAAACCACCAATGTAGTGTGACCACTACTCGAACCGAATCGCTTTTACTGGAGATATTTTCGTAATGATGTATGATGGAATTAGCAAAACCAAGAGACAGATAAAAACCGTTCCGAAGTTGAGTGCAAGGATATAAAACCAATTGATATAAACAGGCGCCACATCAACGTAATAGTTCTCTGGATTGAGGCGAATGACTCCAAAATATTGCTGAATCAAGAGAACGCCAATACCGATAAGATTTCCCCAAAACAAACCTCTAGACATGAGATATAGCGCGTTGTACAAAAAAACCTTTCGAATTTCCCAATTGTTGGCTCCTAATGCCTTGAGGATTCCGATCATTTGCGTTCTTTCTAGTATGAGCACCAACAAAGCAACTACCATATTGATGGTGGCTACTGCAACCATTACCATCAGAATTACAATAATATTGAAATCAAACAATTCCAACCATTCGAAAATGTAGTAGAACTTCTCTGCGATGGTTTGGGTATCTAGCGTGGCGTTGGTTTGTTCATAAACTTCTTCGCCTTTTGTTTTGATAGTCGTGAAATCATCCAGAAAAACTTCAAAAGCGCCTACTTGGTCGGGTTGCCACTTATTGATACGCTGAACATGCCTAATATCACCGATTATGTATGATGCGTCGAACTCTTGAATTCCGGAATTGTACAAGCCAACCACTTTCAAAACTCGCAAATTGGGTAAGCGATCATTATCTTCTTTCATGAAAAAAGTATTGAAAGTCGATCCTAGCTTCAGATTTAATCTATTGGCCATAAACTGCGACATGAGCACTTCATTACCCAATTGACCGGACACTGCAGGCGTTCTGCCTTCTATCAAGAATTCTCGAACAAATTGCCAGTCATAATCCTTCCCAACTCCTTTAAAAACAATTCCTTCGAATGCGTTTTCAGTCCTAATAATTCCGGCTTTACTTGCAACGGCCTGAACGTGACTGATTCCGCTCACCGACTTGAAGTCGGGATAAAAATCCTGATGTATGGAAATTGGTGTTACACTGACTTGCGATTGGTTGTCTTCAAAATTTGAAATAATAATATGACCATTGAATGCCGAAACTTTCTCTCGAATTTTTTTCTGCAAACCTATTCCTGTCGCAACTGAAACAATCATCATCACCATACCTATTGCAATAGCGAGTACTGCAATTTTTATAATTGGTGCAGAAATACTACTTTTGGTCTCTTTAGCGGAGACCAGCCTTTTGGCTATGAAATATGCTAGATTCAATGGATTGTTTCTTTAAATCGCTGGTCAAAAATACGATTTTGGATGTGATTCTTTTTTGATATGACGAATTTAATTAGCCCGAGCTTTCCAAATAATGATCAACTGTACTTCATTTTATAAACCTACAGAACTTTTGCAGCGCACCATATCGCTATCCTGTTGGATTGTTTTCTCTTTTTTGGTTTTTTCGTGTAAGGCTCCGGTGCCAATCAACTACTCAGTGCCAGCACAAACCATGGTAAGGAGCAAAATAAAATCGACAAAATTTCTCACCGGTGCTGACAATGTGAGGAGTTACTTCTCGCTGTTGAAAAACAAAAAAGTTGGTATCGTCACCAATCAAACAGGACTGATTTCTTTTGATTCCATCTACTCTATTTACGATTCGATTCTAGAGTCGAATATCGATGTAACGGTCAATAAAAATGTTCATATTGTGGACTATATCAAAGAAAAAACAAAAATTGACCTCGTTAAGATTTATGCGCCGGAGCATGGCTTCCGAGGAACTGCGGATGCCGGGGAACTCATTATTGACGGGAAAGATTCAAGAACAGATCTTCCAATCATTTCACTATACGGCAACAATAAAAAACCGACAGCAGAACAATTGTCCGGTATTGATATTTTGGTTTTTGACATCCAAGATGTTGGCGCGCGGTTTTATACCTATATTTCTTCTTTGCATTATGTCATGGAGGCTTGTGCAGAGAACAATATTTCGCTCATCATATTGGATCGCCCTAATCCTAACGGTAGTATTGTTGACGGACCGATACTCGAAAGAGAACACGACAGTTTTGTTGGGATGCATCCTATCCCAGTCCTTCATGGGATGACTATCGGCGAATATGCACTCATGATTAACGGGGAAAAATGGTTGAAAGATAGTATTCAATGCCATGTCAAAATTGTGCCTTGTGAGAACTACAAAAGGGAAATGCCATACAGCTTGTTGGCTAAACCTTCTCCGAATTTGCCCAATGATCACGCGATTAATTTGTATGCGAGCTTGTGTCTTTTCGAAGGAACGAACGTCAGCGTCGGCCGCGGCACAGATAAGCAGTTTCAGATTTACGGTTCGCCCTATCTCACTCAAAACCACTTCTCATTTGTTCCCAGGCCCAATCTAGGTGCTAAAGACCCTTTATATAACGGACGAGAATGTTGTGGTGAGGACCTTTCGGAAATACCAAAAGTGCAGCAATTGGAATTGAAATGGCTGATCAAATCGTATCGGGAAACCGAAAACCCACCTGCGTTTTTTAATTCTTTCTTTACAAAACTAGCTGGTACAAAAAAACTACAGCAACAAATAGAATCGGGAATTTCTGAAGAAGAGATTCGCTCGAGTTGGGTTAAAGGCCTTGAAGAATTCAAAGCGATGCGTCAAAAATACCTGATTTATTAGAGTGGCATTCGCTTCTTCATGGCTTCGACAATATTGAACGCCGCAGGACAAATAGCCACATTTTTTAAAGTCAATTCTGAAATTTGCTGAAATTTTTTTCGGTCGGTGTGCGGAAATTCGCGACAAGCTTTCGGCCTCACATCGTAGATCATACAATAGTTTTCAGCGTCAAGAAAAGTGCACGGGACGCTTTGCAACACATAATCGTTATCTTCATCGATGCGCAAATACTGCTGTATAAATTGTTGTGGCTTTTGCCGAAGATGTTTCGAAATACGCTCAATATCAGCTGACGTAAAAAGTGGCCCTGTCGTTTTGCAACAATTCGCACAACTCAGACAATCTGTTTTTCTAAACTCAGCATCATGAAGTTCCTGCATAACATAATCTAGATTTTTGGGTGCTTTCTTTTTTAGCTTTTCAAAATACTTTTTGTTATCGGGATATGTATCTTTGGCTAGTTTTTCGAGTTCTTGCAGCGCGGGTTTGAGCATAATTGAAGAAGTGTTGAATCGTTGAATTGAAAATTAGAGGCAAAATTACTTAAAAACGAATCAACAAATCAAAAACTAAAGTACTTACATAAAAATCTAAATTTACATTTTATACGCTGTAATCGGCCACACAATTCAACGATTCCGCTATTAAACAAATCATCCGACATGAAAGATCTTTTCGGCAAAGCCATTCTCGATTATCAAACCAATAATGCTCCCGAGGATTTGATTACGGAGACTTCTATCTCAGAGGCAGATGAAATGAGCGTTGCCTATTTGTTTCGTTCATATGCCGAAATGCCCGCACTCGAGCAAAAGGCTTTGCAGTTGGCCACTGGAAAAATTCTAGATGTGGGTTGCGGCGCCGGCAGTCACAGTTTGTATTTACAAAATGAAAAAGCACTTGATGTCACGGCAATTGATATTTCAGCCCATGCGATCGAAACTTGCAAACTCCGCGGTATTAAGCAAGCTCAAGTTCTAGATGTGATGAACGTAGAAAACCAAAAATTTGATACCATCATGCTTTTAATGAATGGTGCCGGGATGTGCGGTCGACTGCAGAAACTCTCTGCTTTTCTATCCCAATTGAAATCGCTTCTCAACCCAAACGGGCAGATTCTGCTGGATAGTTCTGACATCATTTATATGTTTGATGAAGATAATGACGGCAGCAAACTAATTCCTGCTGAGCAAGCCTATTATGGCGAATTGACTTTCCACATCCAATACAAAGGAGAAAAAGAAGCGCC
>CANHBE010000252.1 GCA_947458575.1 Flavobacteriaceae bacterium
ACGGCAAAGGAATGTACATCAATGCCAATGAGTTTCAAAAAACCTTCGCCTACAAATAGAAAAACAATCATTATGATGGCCGCAACTAACGAGGCTTTTTCAGATTCAATATGACCGTGTTTGTTCCGCAAATCGACTATAATGGGAATAGAGCCTACAATATCAATGACGGCGAAAAGCACCATGCTGATGGTGGCAATTTCTTTGAAGTCGAAGTTCATGACAGTTTTTTTCTCTGCAAAAGTAGTCAAATTCGATTAAGGAGATACCTTGGAGCAGTAATTCAGACAGTATTTTAGTTCAAAAGGTTGTGGATCAAAAAATATTTATACCTTTAAGTACAATTTAAGTCCACACTTATGAAGAGCAAACTGTTTTTTGTCCTTGTAATTGTCTCGCAATTTTGTCAAGCTCAAAT
The DNA here is from genome assembly GCA_947458575.1 of Flavobacteriaceae bacterium. Lineage (GTDB taxonomy): Bacteria > Bacteroidota > Bacteroidia > Flavobacteriales > Flavobacteriaceae > Flavobacterium. The sequence continues at coordinate 419 of CANHBE010000252.1, forward strand.
TGAACTTGAACACAGTTATGACGACGAACTTGTAACCAGAGTAAATCTCGAATTTTCCGGTGATAAATATTATTTTTTTCGAAGGGCAACCAACGATTTAATATTATTCAATGGTGATCATACTATTTGGAAAACAATTCCAATTCTTGCGCCGCCACCAACAAGCTTTACATCTACAAATTTAATCCATATTTCGGAAGCCAAGTTTAATAACGATAGCAATTTGGAAATTGTATACAGCTACTACGACTCAACTCAGTTGACTTTCATCACAAAAGTGTATTCTGAAGATGGAGCAGTTTTAGCAACTTTGGACGATAGCTTATCGATTGTATTTAGTGAAATTGAGGGCCTCGCAGATAAACTCATTGCAGTATCAAACGATCTAGCAAGAAGCAAAGTTTACTCTCTGCCAGACCTATCTCTAGAGCATTCCTATAGTGGGGGCACTATTTCAAGAGTAAAACTGGATGTTTCAGGGGAAAAATACTGCTTGCTTGATAAAAATGCCGGTGTAGAAAGGATTTACAATAGTGATCATACCGTATGGAAAACCATAGCTTTATCAGCACCAGCAGGAGCGATTTACCTCAATGCTGTAATGATTTCTGAGACTGCGATCAATGTTGATGAACTAATTGAAATCGGGTATAATTATTATACATCGGCGGCAACGGGACCAAATTATCATGGAAATATTGTCAATGAAAATAATCACGTGCTACTGTCTGTTCCAAATGCAACTTCTTTCCAGATTAATGATTTGGATGGTCTAGAAAAAAAAATGATGGTTACTGTGAGAACGCCATCGCCCCGCAGTCATTCGGATGTCTATCAAATACCGGGATTGGTATTGGAACATAGTTATCCTAGTGTGGTAAATAGAACGGTACTAGAGAATTCGGGAGAAAAATACTATTCGGTGTCAGATTTATCAACTAGCGTTATCAATATATACAATTCCGACCACACCATTTGGAAAACTATACCCATAGATTTGGAAAACGATTTTAGTAGTTACCAGATTTTTGTAGATTTTATAACGGAGTCAAAAGTCTCCATAGATCCTTTGCTGGAGGTTGGTTACAGCTCATGGTACTATAGCCCTCTGATGTTTACAGAGTTTCACAGTCGTATTCTTAATGAAAATGGATTGACATATCTTGACCTTCCGTTCGCCCAGCACTTAATTTTGAGCGAATTTACTAGTTTGCCAAGAAAAGTTATTGGAATCATTAATATCCCTGATGCTTTTGAAGACACTCCCAATTTTTCTACAAAGATCTATTCTTTGGATCCGTTTATGAATACAAATGATTTTGAAAATGAAACAACTATTCTGGCGCCAAATCCAGCAAGCACGTGCGTGTCTATTAATTCGCAATCACCAATATTCGAAGTTGAAATCTATGATATAAGAGGGATTCCTGTCCAACAAGTATCAGGAGAGAACATTATAAAGGTTCATTTAGAGCGTCTTTCTTCCGGAATATACTTTTTGCATCTGAAAAACGTCGAGGGAGTAATATCTGTTCAAAAAATTGTCGTATCGCAATAAATATTGGCCTTTCTGCAGACCTGAGAAAAGTTGGGCTATCTTTTCCCATGTTTCACCTCGGAAAAACCATCGCATAAGAAGATATTCACTAGAAAAAATTTGTTTGAAATCTTTGTGCTTGCAGAGCGCTTGCTGCGATGACCGATCACCATTAAGTGTCCAAGAAGTCAAAGTTAAATAAAGTTTATCGGGGACATTGGTATTCTTTTCCAATTTGGTTTGTTTCAACGAAATAATATTTGATAACTTTACTACCATTACGGCAATTCTTATGAAAAGGGTATTATTATTCATAATGCTAATTTATTCCTACTCTTCTGTTGGACAATTTTTGTTCGAACATATGTATGAGTATCGACAAGGCGTTCAGCGCGTGGTTTTGGAAAATTCAGGGGAAAAGTATTTTTTCGTCAATCGATTTACGGGAGCAATTCAGATGTTCAACGCAAATCATACGCCATGGAAGACTATTAATATTCCTTTGCCAACAAACAACTATTCATTATATGTGTTTAGTATTTCGGAAACTTTGATAAATCCTGATGATAATATAGAAATTGTATATGGGACATATTCAGATCCCGGAATTCGCCGCAGCAAAATTATCAATGAATTGGGAACGGTGCTTTTGAGCGAAGATAATTGCTACAGTTTTTTGGTCGACAAAAAGCAAGGCTTGGAAACTAAAATCATGTCCTCTACAGGAGTTGTTTATTCTCTACCCAGTCTTGTAATCGAACATATTTATCCTTCTATCAACTATGCTAACGTTAAGAGAGTAAATCTTGAAAATTCGGGCGAGAAATATTACTTTTTAGATCGAGTTAACAGCTTAGCCGTTTTATACAATGCAGACCATACTTTTTGGAAAAATATTGCACTGCCGAAACCAGATGGTTATTCGATTTCAAATATTGATATACTTTCAGAAAACCAGCTTAATTCAGACAATTTGATTGAAATAGGTTATAGTTGCCAAAATGATGTTGAACAACAATCCAGAATTGCAAATGAAAACGGAGAAACGTTATTAATAGCAACAAACCCCGGAAATTTCGCGGTCAGTGCTATTGATGGACTGCCCAACAAATTGATGGTTTATTACATGCCTGGCGACATTCCTGATGAAACATCAAGACGAACAGATGTTTATACTATTCCTACATTTAATTTGGAACATACATATCAGCGGTATGTGAATCGAGTCAAATTGGAAAATTCGGGCGAAAAATACCATGCCAGCAATTACGATTACGTAACGACGGATATTACTATTTACAATAGCGACCATACACTATGGAAAAGTGTGGCAACTCCGGTTCAAGGCTTTGGCGAAACCATAGAAAATGTTTTTATCAGCGAAACCAAAATCGATTCAGACGACGCCCTGGAATTGATTTATACCATTTCTTCAAACACGCTCAATGGAGGGCATTATTTTGGCTACATTGTTAAGGATAACGGAAACGTTATTTTAGATTTCCCTGGCGCCTATGATATTATATTTGATGAGTTTACTGGTCTTGAATCAAAGTTAATGGTATATTCTCAAGACGGACCTTCATTTGATCAATTATTTTATACAACCAGTGTTTATCGTCTTGATCCAACTTTTTCTAGTACTGATTTTGATAAATCTCACATTAGTATTTCTCCCAATCCGAGTAGTTCAAATATAATTCTGGGTAGTTCAAATATCATTGTTGAAGCCAAAATTTATAATTTAGTAGGCAGAGAAGTGAAACAGATCAGAGAAAAAAACATATCAAGTATAAATATGCAAGATCTCCCAATTGGGGCATATCTCTTGGAGCTGACAGATACGCAAAATCAAAAATTCATTCATAAGGTTGTTGTCGCACGTTGAGTTTTAAACCGATATTAAATTTACTTTTTCTGGCTTTGCTTTATTGAAACTTAAAGTATCTTTGCCCCATGTTTCAACTTGGCAAAACCATTGTTTCTGAACTTATATTAGAAAATGAATTTGTGTGCAATTTGTCGGCATGCAAAGGCGCCTGTTGTGTTGATGGTGATGCCGGAGCGCCACTGTCTGAAGCAGAAACAAGAATCTTAGAGGACATATATCCAAAGATCAAATCATATTTAACTCCGGAAGGCATTGCTACAATTGAAGCCCAAGGTGTTTGGAGAACTGGTACCGATGGTGATCTAGAAACACCTTTGGTAGATGAGAAGCACTGTGCCTACGTGATTTACGATGGAAAAACGGCACTCTGTGGCATCGAACAAGCCTATAATGAAGGAGCTATCAGCTGGAAGAAACCC
>CANHBE010000253.1 GCA_947458575.1 Flavobacteriaceae bacterium
ACGGCAAAGGAATGTACATCAATGCCAATGAGTTTCAAAAAACCTTCGCCTACAAATAGAAAAACAATCATTATGATGGCCGCAACTAACGAGGCTTTTTCAGATTCAATATGACCGTGTTTGTTCCGCAAATCGACTATAATGGGAATGGAGCCAATAATATCAATCACTGCAAAAAGAACCATTCCCACAGTTACTATTTCTTTAAAATCGAAGTTCATTTTTTGTCATTTATTAGCAAAAGTATACATTTCGATCTAGTCTCACTTTGCAATTGATACAATTTTACAACATCATTTAATTGCTATACTTAACTGTTATTAAAATGTAAAAAATAGCAAGTATATTTGCCCCATGTTTCAACTTGGCAAAACCATTGTTTCTGAACTTATATTAGAAAATGAATTTGTGTGCAATTTGTCGGCATGCAAAGGCGCCTGTTGCGTTGATGGTGATGCCGGAGCGCCACTGTCTGAAGCAGAAACAAGAATCTTAGAGGACATATTTCCAAAGATCAAATCATATTTAACTCCGGAAGGCATTGCTACAATTGAAGCCCAAGGTGTTTGGAGAACCGGTACCGATGGTGATCTAGAAACACCTTTGGTAGATGAGAAGCACTGTGCCTACGTGATTTACGATGGAAAAACGGCACTCTGTGGCATCGAACAAGCCTATAATGAAGGAGCTATCAGCTGGAAGAAACCCGTGTCTTGTCATTTATATCCAATCAGAGTAAAAGACTTTTCAGAATTTGCAGCTGTAAATTATGATAAATGGGAGATTTGCGACGATGCTTGTTCACTTGGAGCAGCACTCGAAGTTCCTGTATATAAATTCGTGAAAGAAGCGCTCATTCGCCGTTTCGGTGAAGATTGGTACGCCGAGTTGGAGAAAGTTGCTGAAGAACTCAAAAACAAAATATAATTTTAAAAAAAACGCGCTGCTATACGCTTCAAAATTTTAGCATAAATTCACCAAAGTCTTAATGGTTTGTATCTCTGAAAACGCTTGTAAATAGGCGTTTTTTTGTAAAATCAATTTATATAATTGTGATTTTCAATACTTTATAAAGAAGTCCTAATTTACCAAAGATTAAACAAATTGTTAAAAAATAGAGACGATTGTGAATAAGTTTGACTTTCTTTTTCGCTAACAAAAGGTAATCTTTGTTGCAGTCAAAAAGCACTCTTTTTTTTGACACAAACTCACTCAATTCATACAACAATATGTCAGCGATAGAGCCAATTCTACAAGAAAACAAGAATCGTTTTGTGATTTTTCCGATTAAGCATCATGATATTTGGGAATGGTATAAGAAGATGGAAGCTAGTTTTTGGACAGCGGAAGAAATCGACTTACATCAAGATTTGTCAGATTGGAACAATAAACTGAGTGATGATGAAAAGTATTTCATCAAACACATTCTCGCCTTTTTTGCCGCGTCAGATGGTATCGTCAATGAAAATCTAGCTGAAAATTTTGTCAATGAAGTACAATATCCGGAAGCTAAATTTTTCTATGGTTTTCAGATCATGATGGAAAATATCCACAGCGAAACCTACTCGCTGTTGATTGATACCTACGTGAAAGACGAAGCAGAAAAAAACCAGCTTTTTACCGCAATTGAATTTTTTCCCGCGATTAAAAAGAAAGCAGAATGGGCGCTAAAGTGGATTGAATCCGATTCTTTCGCCGAGCGCTTGATTGCTTTTGCGGCAGTGGAAGGCATCTTTTTCTCAGGAGCATTTTGTTCTATTTTTTGGTTAAAGAAACGTGGTTTGATGCCGGGATTAACGTTCTCTAATGAATTAATTTCAAGAGACGAAGGCGTACACTGCGATTTTGCTGTGCATTTGCACAACCATCATCTGGTGAATAAAGTTTCTAAGAAGCGAATCAAAGAGATTATCGTTGATGCACTCAATATTGAAAGAGAATTTATAACCGAGTCGCTTCCTGTTAGTTTAATTGGGATGAACGCAAACTTGATGACGCAATATTTAGAATTTGTGGCCGACCGATTGTTGGTCGAGTTGGGTTGCACACGCGAATACAATGCTTCTAATCCTTTTGATTTTATGGATATGATTTCGCTCCAAGGGAAAACTAATTTCTTTGAGAAGCGAGTTGCAGAATACCAAAAAGCAGGAGTGATGAGCACGGACTCTGAATCTCAAAAAATATCTTTCGACGCCGATTTTTAACTACACGCCTTTTGAATGGAATAGCCTAGCCCCGATAGAAAGGAAAATCCTTTTTTGTTTTGTGGAAATCCCCTCGACTTCCTGTCCGCCGACAGTTGCGACGCTCGGGGTGAAATAAAACAAAAAAGATTGGAATGATAGCGGGACAAGCTTCCAAAAAAACGAATACAAATAACCAGAATTGGAGAAGGGATTTTCCATTTCAAAAAAACATCAGCTTATGTATGTAGTGAAGAGAGACGGCCGCAAAGAGCCTGTAATGTTCGACAAAATCACAGATCGAATTAAAAAATTATGCTACGGACTAAACGACTTAGTCGATGCCGTAAAAGTTGCCATGCGTGTCATTGAGGGATTATATGACGGCGTTTCAACTTCTGAATTAGATAATCTTGCAGCAGAAACCGCGGCTTCGATGACCATTGCGCACCCAGATTATGCACAATTGGCGGCACGTATTGCGATTTCTAACCTGCACAAAAATACTACCAAGTCGTTTTCGGAAACCATGAATGAAATGTATCATTATGTGAATCCGAGAACAAACCAAAAAGCTCCATTGCTCTCGGAAGAAGTGCATGAGGTAATTCAAAAAAATGCTGAATTTCTGGATTCGCATGTTATTTATAATCGTGATTTTAACTATGATTATTTTGGATTTAAGACGCTAGAGCGTTCATATTTACTGAAAATCAACGGCAAAATTGTAGAAAGACCACAGCATATGCTCATGCGTGTTGCTGTTGGAATTCATCTCGACGATATGGATGCAGTAATTGAAACTTACGATCTCATGTCGAAAAAGTTTTTCACGCACGCAACGCCAACCTTGTTTAATGCAGGAACACCTAAACCACAAATGTCCTCTTGTTTCTTGCTTTCAATGCATGACGACAGTATTGATGGCATATACGATACGCTAAAAAACACGGCTAAAATTTCGCAATCGGCTGGTGGAATCGGTTTATCAATACACAACGTTCGAGCTACTGGTTCGTATATAAGAGGAACCAACGGTACGTCAAACGGAATTGTGCCGATGCTTCGCGTTTTTAATGACACGGCACGATATGTTGATCAAGGTGGCGGAAAGAGAAAAGGAAGTTTTGCTATTTATTTGGAAACCTGGCATGCAGACATTTTCGACTTCCTAGACTTGAAAAAGAACACCGGGAAGGAAGAAATGAGAGCGAGAGATTTGTTTTATGCCATGTGGACGTCTGACTTGTTTATGAAGCGAGTTCAGGAAGACAGTACATGGACATTGATGTGTCCAAACGAATGTCCCGGCTTATATGATGTATACGGTGAAGAATTTGAAGCGTTATACACTTCTTACGAAGAAAAAGGTAAAGGAAGAAAGACGATCAAAGCTCGAGAACTATGGGAGAAGATTTTAGAGTCTCAAATAGAAACAGGAACACCTTACATGTTATACAAAGACGCTGCAAACCGCAAGTCGAATCAGAAGAATTTGGGTACCATTCGGTCTTCGAATTTGTGTACCGAAATCATGGAATATACCTCTAGTGACGAAATAGCAGTTTGTAATTTGGCATCTATTTCACTGCCGATGTTCGTCGAAAATGGTGAATTTAACCATGAGTTGCTTTTCAGTGTAACCAAAAGAGTAACCAGAAACCTGAACAAGGTAATCGATAGAAATTACTATCCGGTTAAAGAAGCAGAGAACTCCAATATGCGTCATCGTCCTGTTGGATTAGGCGTACAAGGTTTGGCTGATGCTTTCATTTTGTTGAGGATGCCTTTTACAAGTGATGAAGCCAAAAAACTCAACCAGGAAATTTTCGAAACGTTATACTTCGCAGCGGTGACTGCATCCATGGAGATGGCCAAGGAAGGAGGACCGTATTCTTCTTTCAAAGGCTCTCCGATATCTCAAGGAGAGTTTCAGTACAACCTGTGGGGCTTGAAAGATGAAGAACTATCAGGACGATGGGATTGGGCATCATTGAGAAAAGAAGTGATGCAACATGGGGTGAGAAACTCTCTGTTGGTTGCGCCAATGCCAACCGCTTCAACATCACAGAT
>CANHBE010000254.1 GCA_947458575.1 Flavobacteriaceae bacterium
CAAATCGTGGAACCACTAACGAATTACTTTGTTGGTCGAGCTCAGAAAGACTTTAACAATCGAAATAGTTACTTGGGCGGAATTGTTACGGCAACTCATCGAAATTTGCGGGGTGATGATCTGAATTTCCTCAGAAAATCGGCCTACAGCGCTGGTGTCGATCTTCAACACAATTGGAAAAATAGGAAATATTATTTTCAAGGTAATTTCGTAACAAGCCATATTGTGGGTAGTCCCGAGTCTATTACAAGAACTCAATATAGTTTGACTCATCTTTTTCAAAGAGTTGATGCGGATCATGTGGAGATAGATACGTCGCGAACTTCACTAACAGGCACTGGAGGCAGGTTTGAAATTGGGAAATCGGGTATGGGTCATTGGAGGTATAACGCTACAGTAATTTGGAGGTCTCCGGAGTTAGAACTCAATGACGTTGGATTTTTGCGCCAAGCAGATGATATTCGTCAATATGCGTCTTTGTCTCATCAAACGCTGAAACCATTTGGTGTTTTTCGTCGCATCAATACCCGATTTGAACAATTCGCGAGTTATGATTTTGAGGGGAATTTTAATCGGATTCAATATTCTATAAACTCAAATGCAAATTATAAAAACAACTGGAATATGAATGCCCAAGTGGTTTATAAACCCCGCATTTTTAGTAATACTATTTTGCAAGGTGGACCAAGATTCAGATTTTCGGAAGAGATTTTTAAATATGTAAACTTTAGTTCCGATGGAAGAAAGAAATTCAGCTTTTACGGCGGAATTTACCATTCGCGAGGAAAAGATGATTCATTTTCTTATCTAGAATATGATGGAGGGATCAATTATCAGCCGTTTAATGCGCTTACCATTTCTTTAAGTCCAAATTATTCGATAAACAAAAACAGAACCCAATATGTTACAGAAGCGTCTGACAATGGAAATCCGCAGTATATAACAGCTGATTTGGATCAACGGACTTTGAGTGCGACAATCAGGATGAACTTTAATATCAATCCGAACTTAACAATACAGTATTACGGACAACCATTTATTTCATCCGGCGTCTATAAATCATTTAATCGAGTTACCGACCCGATTGCTACTGATTACAGAGATAGAATCTACGTTTATCAGCCCAATCAAATCAACTTTTCATCACCAGAAAACACTTACAGCATTGATGAAAATCAGGACGGAATTGTTGATTATAGTTTTCGAAATCCAGATTTTTCACAAGTGGCATTCAACTCTAATCTTGTGCTGAGATGGGAGTATATACCCGGATCTGAGATTTTTTTGGTATGGTCTCAAGGCTTGTTCGGGAATGCCAGTCCGAGAGAAGATCTTTTTGCAGGATTGAATAATCAGTTATTTAATCGTCGTCCTGAAAACATTTTCTTGATCAAAGCTACTTACCGTTTTGTCTTGTAAGTACTAGTGTGCTTCTAGCCAATTTCTTCCGATTCCCATTTCCACCTCTAGAGGAACCTCAAGATTAAAGGCATTTTCCATCTCGTGCTTTATCAAGGGTTGAATATTTTCAAGTTCGGAGAGATGAACATCAAAAACCAATTCATCATGCACTTGAAGTAGCATTTTGGATTTCCAATTTTCAGAAGTTAGCTTTTTGTGAATATTAATCATTGCAATTTTGATAATATCGGCAGCACTTCCTTGAATAGGTGCGTTTACTGCATTTCGTTCAGCGCCACTTTTGACCATCATATTGGCAGAATTTATATCTTTCAGGTAGCGACGTCTGCCTAGTACGGTCTGTACATAACCATGTTCTCTTGCAAAATCAACCTGATTTGACATATATGCTTTAAGTTTCGGGTAGGTGGCATAGTAAGCATCAATCAATTCTGCGCTTTCTTTTCGAGAGAGAGAAGTTTGATTGCTCAATCCGAATGCAGAAACGCCATAGATGATTCCGAAGTTGACTGTTTTGGCATTACTTCTTTGTTCTTTTGTAACTTCAGCTAAAGGCACATTAAACACCTTTGCGGCGGTACTTTTGTGAATATCTTCCTTGTTTTGAAATGCCTTAATCATGTTTTCTTCGCCGCTTAGTGCCGCAATGATTCGCAATTCAATTTGTGAGTAATCGGCAGATAATAGTGTGTAATTTTCATCTCGAGCAATAAATGCCTTTCGTATCAGTCGACCGCGCTCAGTTCGGATTGGGATATTCTGCAAATTCGGATTATTAGAACTCAATCTTCCTGTTGCTGCAACAGTTTGCATGTAATCGGTATGAACACGTCCTGTTGTTTTGTTAATTTGGTTGGGCAAAGCATCAATGTAAGTGCTTTGTAATTTCACCATTTGTCGCCACTCTAGAATATCTCTGACAATTAGATGTTCGTGTGCTAAATAACTCAGAACTTCCTCGCCAGTGGCATACTGTCCTGTTTTCGTTTTCTTTTGCTTGGCACCACCAATTTTGAGTTTTTCAAATAAGATTTCTCCCAGTTGTTTTGGAGAAGCAAGGTTGAATTTTTCCCCTGCCGTTTCGTAGATTTTTTGTTCGAATACTGCAATGTCTTTTTGCATATCAATTGACATCGCTTCTAGAAATTTTGCATCGAGGTTTATGCCTTCCATTTCCATGTCAGCCAATACAGGAACCAGTGGAATTTCGATTTCATCAAACAACTTTTTAGTTTCAGCTTTGTCTAGAATTGGACTGAAGATCTCCTTCAACTGAAAAGTAACGTCAGCATCTTCCCCTGCATATTCTTTGATTTCCTCTATATTTACATCTCGCATAGATTGTTGATATTTACCTTTTTTTCCAATAAGATCTTCAATTGATTTCGGAGAATATTTCAGATAAGTTTCTGAAAGCAAATCCATATTATGTCTCATGTCGGGGTTAATGAGATAGTGAGCAATCATCGTATCAAAGAGCTTCCCTTTAATTTTCACACCATATTTAGTAAGGATCTTGAGGTCATATTTGATGTTTTGACCTATTTTTTCAATGGCGTCATTTTCGAAAAACGGCTTGAATTTATCAACTATTGCTTGTGCTTCGTTTAGATTTTCGGGGAAAGGAACGTAGAACGCTTTCCCTTTTTCGTAAGAGAAGGATATCCCGACTAGTTCGGCGTGAAGTGCATCTATACCGGTAGTTTCTGTGTCAAAGCAGACAGATGTTTGACGCATCAAATTTTGTAAAAGTAATTTAATTGCCATATCTCCCTGAACAGTCTGATAGAAATGTTCGGTGTTTTCAAGAGAAGCATAAAAGGAACTCGATTTACCTTCTAAATCGCTTTCTTCAACAAAGCCAAAGAGGTCGAATTGCTCTTCATTTGTTTTTCTTACGGGCGCTTTTTTACTAATTTGTTCCGGTGGGTTTCCGTTTCCGTTAGTTTCAATTTCATCATATTCTTTACCGGTTCCAAAAAATTTATCGAACTGAGCCTTCATTTGTCGAAATTCCAATTCATTGAATAGCGCATCTGTTTTTTCAACATCTGGTTTAGACAATTCGTAATCTTCAGCATTGAAATTGACGGGACAATCTAACAAGATTGTCGCTAGTTTTTTAGAGAGAATTCCTTTTTCTTTATTGGCTTCTATTTTGTCTTTGATGGCACCTTTGAGTTTATCTGTGTTGGCGAGCAGATTTTCCATCGATCCAAATTCCTTCAGAAGCTTTTTTGCAGTGACCTCTCCGACACCAGGTAAGCCAGGTATATTGTCGGCAGTGTCGCCCATCATGCCTAGAAAATCAGTTACCTGCTCCGGACGCTCGATTTCAAATTTGGATAGAACTTCCGGGACTCCCCAAATTTCTATATCGTTGCCCATTCTGGCAGGTCTATACATGAATATGTTCTCAGATACCAATTGAGCAAAATCTTTATCAGGAGTAACCATATATACTTGGTAGTTTTCCTTTTCAGCTTGTTTGGCTAATGTTCCTATGAGATCGTCTGCTTCATAGCCGGGCACTTCGATAATTGGAATGTGCATAGCTTTTAGTAACTCTTGAATGTAAGGAACCGCGATCTTAATGGCCTCGGGCGTTTCGTCGCGATGGGCTTTGTATTCCTGGTACATTTCGAATCGATAGTCGCTTCCTCCTTTGTCGAATGCCACAGCGAGATGATCAGGTTTTTCACGTTTTATGACATCCATTAGGGCATTCATAAATCCCATAATGGCTGAAGTGTCCATTCCTTTAGAATTAATTCGGGGATTTTTTATAAAGGCGAAGTAGC
>CANHBE010000255.1 GCA_947458575.1 Flavobacteriaceae bacterium
AATTATATCTGTGCTGAAGCAGCCAGAGGTAATGAGTTTAATGCGTGGAGCGTTGGCAATCCACCATCCCATGAAACCATTTTACCATTCACAAGACTCCTAGGAGGTCCTATGGATTACACACCCGGGATCTTTGAAATAAAAATGAGCGCTTATGATGCTACCAAAAAGGAGCAAGTGCATACCACCTTAGCAAAGCAATTGGCTTTATATGTGACGATGTATTCGCCATTGCAAATGGCAGCTGACCTTCCGGAAAATTATGAGAAGCATCTCGATGCCTTTCAGTTTATCAAAGATGTTGCAATAGATTGGCAAGATAGCAAATATCTTGAGGCAGAACCAGGCGATTTTCTAACGGTTGCTAGAAAGGCAAAAGGAAAGGAAGATTGGTTCCTTGGCGCGATAACAGATGAAAATGCACGAAGCACGGTTATCAAATGCGATTTCCTTTCTCCCGGCAAAAAGTACCAGGTGACGATTTATGAAGATGGTCAAGACGCTTCGTGGAATATCAATCCAAAATCTTATCGCATCAAGACCATCACGGTTACGAGCAAATCAAAATTAAAGCTACAGTTGGCACCCGGTGGAGGCACAGCTATTAGTTTTAAACCTATTAACTAACCAAAACCAAAAACCAAGTTTATGAGTACAGAAAATTTAAAGACCAATTGGGCGCAGTTTATTCCACTCGCCAGCGTTTTCTTTTTTTGGGGATTTGTCGCTGCTAGTAACGACATTTTAATTCCCGTTTTCAAAAAAGCTTTCGATCTAACGCAAGTGCAAAGTCAATTGGTTTCTCTCGCATTCTACATCGCCTACACCGTTGGTTCACTGATTTATCTCTTGATTTCCTATCTCACCAAAGGTGATTTGATTAACCGAATGGGATATAAAAATGCGCTAGCCCTTGGACTTGGAATTTCGGCTTTGGGTACACTTTTATTTTATCCTGCTGCCAATACTGGTTCCTTTACTTTGATGCTTTGCGGTTTATTTGCGGTGGCTTTAGGTTTCTCCCTGCAGCAAACAGTTGCCAATCCGCTGGCGATTGCACTAGGGCCCATTACTACCGGCTCGCAAAGGCTAACTCTTGCTGGTGGAATCAACAATTTAGGAACTACAATTGGACCACTAATCGTGAGTTTTGCCATATTCGGATCAGCTACTTCGACCAATACAGATATGAGTATTGAAAGTGTGAAAATTCCATATTTGGTCTTGGGCTTAGCATTTTTGCTGGTTGCCATTCTTTTGAAATTTTCTTCTCTACCAGATAAACCACAAGCTATAGCAGAGACCGAAGCACATACGGAAGCAACGCGCAGCTCTGCGTTACAGTATCCTCAATTAGTATTGGGTATGATTGGTATTTTTGTGTATGTTGGTGTGGAAGTATCGACTGCCAGTAACTTACCGGCTTATATGGAAAAGAACTTAGGCTTTATGACTAAAGATATTGCTCCTTATATTTCATTGTACTGGGCTAGTTTAATGATTGGTCGATGGACCGGGGCGGTTGAAGCTTTTACCGATCAAATGAATTTGCAGAAGATTCTCAGATTTATCGCACCCTATTTGGCATTCGGTGTTTTTCTTTTTGTGAATGCAATTGCGCAGCATGATTTAACGCCATTTTATGTATATGCACTTGTAATACTGGTGTTGATTTTGGCTGATATGGCAAGTAAAGGAAATCCCGCACGCATGTTACTGATATTTTCTTTCATGGGCATTGCAGCATTACTAACAGGTATGGCAACTGACGGTATGGTCAGCGTTTACGCATTTACAAGTGTTGGTTTGTTTTGCAGTACTTTGTGGCCATGTATATTTACTTTGGCCATCAGTGGACTAGGAAAGCATACCAGTCAAGGCAGTAGCTTTTTGATCATGATGATTATGGGTGGTGGATTTATTAGTTTGTTGCAAGGTTATATTGCTGATATATCGACCATTCATTCCAGTTATATTGTGGGTGTTCTATGTTTTGCATATCTCGCATTTTATGCGTGGAAGGTTAGTGGTATTTTGAAGAAACAAGGCATTGATTTCGAGCAGAAAGTAGGAGCAGGTCATTAAATCTATATGATATTCTAACAAAAAAGCCACTGAATCAGTGGCTTTTTCTTATTTGTTCTTGTATCGTTTGTCCGGCGTTCCGTCCTTTTTCAACACTACATTTTTATTGTTTTTGTATCGTTTGTCAGGCGTTCCGTCTTTCTTTAGGACAACTTTAGCTTCTTCTTCTTTCTTAGCTTTCTCTTCTCTGACTTTTGCTTCAGCAGCTTTAGCCTCGGCAGCTTTAACATCTTTCTTTACTTCTTTCGCAACAGTTTGGCTTTTTTGAACAGCTTTTTTTGCTTCAGTTTGGGCGAAACCTGATACTGTGAAACCCAACAAGGCAACAATTGCCAAAATCACTTTTTTCATTTTCTTCGTTTTTAAATTTGTTACGCTAAGATACAATTCGAAATGATATCCATGCATTGCAAAAAACTAAATTTGGCTTAAATTTTTTGAAAGAATAAAACTTCACTATAGAACAGGAAAAATCATTACCGAAGTCACGATTGTCTTACAGGTTATTTATGGTTTGACGAATGGCAACCAATTTGGTCATTAATCCTTCAAACAAGTGTAAGTGAAGCATATTGGCGCCATCACTTTTCGCATTGGCGGGGTCAAAATGCGTTTCGATAAAGATACCGTCTACTCCAACAGCAATACCTGCTTTTGCAATGGTCTCAATCATATCCGGTCTACCACCTGTGACACCTATGGTTTGATTGGGTTGCTGCAAAGAATGCGTCACATCTAACACTGTCGTTGCAAATTGCCTCATTGTTGGAATACCTCGATAATCGACAATCATATCTTGGTAGCCGAACATAGTTCCGCGGTCGGTAACCATTACCTTTTCGTTTTGGCAATCGAGTACTTTTTGCACCGCATGTTTCATACTTTCAGGACTCATAAACTGACCTTTTTTGAGGTTTACGACCTTGCCGGTTTTTGCCGCTGCTACTACCAAGTCGGTTTGGCGAACCAGAAACGCCGGTATTTGCAAAACATCTACATATTGAGCTGCCATGTCGGCATCTTCGTTCGTATGAATATCGGTTACAGTAGGAATATGAAATGTCTCAGAGACTTTTCGCAAAATTCTCAAGGCCTTTTCGTCACCGATACCGGAGAAACTATCAATACGAGAGCGATTGGCTTTTTTGAACGAACCTTTGAAAACATAAGGAATGTCGAGTTTGTCTGTAATGTTGACTAACTTATCAGCAATTCTCAAGGCCATTTCTTCTCCTTCTATGGCGCATGGACCTGCCAACAGGAAAAAGTTATTACTTGCTGTGCTTTTTATTTGAGGAATATCTTGAATGTTCATAGGCAGTTTTTAATGGCGCAAAGATACTTAGCTTGTCAAAACTATTCATCAAGTTTCAACGATTTTTCAAGTTATATTTGATTGCTAAGGGCTATAGTGTGAAATGCAATGCTTATGGTTTTGGGTTGTTTTTGCTCGTCAATCCAACCGGAATCATAAGCGCCCCTTTTTCGTATGCATTCAAGTATAAGGTCACCTGACTTTTCTGGCCTTCCCAACGAATCACGTACACATCTAAAGAAGCGACACCCATTTCAGTTCTCTTATTAGGAAATGGACAACAAATTCCGGTTTTGGTATAAGTTATTTTTTCACCTTTAGGCCCTGCCAAAGCATTGAGAAAGCGTTCTTCATTTTTTACTGCAGATGCCACATCTCGATAATACACATTGATGGGATAATCTTGGTTGTAACCGTACTTTTTATCAGTGCTATAAGTAGTCAATAGAAACGTATTTTCTGAAGTTAGTTTGGGAAGCGGCGCATGGTCATCTACATTTTGCAGTGTCGATTTGGTACTGACGCACGAGTTCAAAATAAGTAGAAAGACCAAAAGAAAGAGACTATTTTTCATTGTTGTTGTTTTTGCTTTTTAAAACAAACGCCAGAATAGCTGAAGTTAGTGCACCAAAAGATAATGCGCCAAAGATTCCTTGGACGATGTAGCTATTCCGACTAAAGTACATTTCTGCTTGTTGTGCCGTTTGAATCTTATTTGAAACAACGTAATCTATGATATTCTTGAAGAAATTTGGTGTGATAAAAGTGAAAGTGATGTACTGTACGA
>CANHBE010000256.1 GCA_947458575.1 Flavobacteriaceae bacterium
ATTCTGTCAATTATTGCATCATTTATTGTATATATCAAGATTGCTACCTTGCCAATAGTTCTTTTACCTTTTCTCTTCTACTGTTTCAATAAACGTCAAATCGCATTGACATTTTGGCCAGGAATCACAATTGCCTTTGTTGTTATATTTCTTTTCATTGCGAAAAATATTATTCTCAGTGGCTACCCGCTATACCCGTCAGCACTATTCGCCGAAAGTTGTAGAACTGAAATGTCTATTCCAAAAGCCAGTTATGACTTCTGGTGGAACCGATCTGAAATGATTGAACTGGTCTCGTTGAAGCAAAACGCTCTGCATAATTCCCCATTTACAGACCTTTTTTATGCACTAATAGAAACGCCGATAAAAGGAATTGGTCGACTTCTAACCATCTCACTAATCGTTCTCATTCCTATCTTTTTGTACAAAAGAGAACAAAAGAAAGTCTATTGGTTTATTTATTTGACGATGATTGTGCAAGCTGTTTTTTTGATTTGCACCGTACCGGAAATTCGATTTATGGTAGCTTTTGTTATTTTCTTTGTGATGCTAATGGTTTCTCATATTCCGCTAAGAGTAAACTTAATAAAGGTTTTGGTCACATTTGCCATTATTCCGGCAGTTGCAGTTGTAGTTGCCTTATTTTTAAAGCCAAAAAGTCAGCACCATCATTTACTCAAATTCAAGTCTAGCTCATTGTCGGTTTCTCAACTATGGACACCAAAAGCCAATTCGAATCTAGACACCCATTTCGAGCGAAAAAGGAAGGGAAATCTTTTGTATTTTTCTCCTGACTCAACCGCCTTTATCTGGGCAACAGGCGATGGTCAGTTGCCTTGTGTAAACGAAAAGCAAATCGATTACTTTGAAAGGCGGCTCGGTTACAGACCGCAGCAAATAGGAAAATCCGTAAAAGATGGTTTTTATTCGCAAAAAATTGAAAAGCCATGACCAAATTAGAACTGTACGAATTTCTTGAAGAGAAGTTCGCTCAATATAACCAACCTGTTTTCATTGAAAGTGATCCTATTCAAATTCCTCACGCATTCAGTTTAAAAGAGGACATTGAGATTGCCGGATTTCTCACCGCTACAATTTCTTGGGGAAATCGCAAAATGATACTAAAAAGTGCTCATAAAATGATGGACTTGTTGGGAAATGCTCCATATGATTTTGTGCAATCTCACTCGGAAAAGGATCTAGAACGTCTAGAAAATTTCGTCCATCGTACTTTTAACGGTGGGGATTTTTCAACTATGATTAGAGGTCTAAGACATCTCTATGAAAAACACGGCGGTTTAGAAACGGTATTTTCACGACCTATTGAACCAAATAGCTTGCAGGCCAATATTCATTTTTTGAAGAAATTAATTTTTGAAATTGAGCATTCAAAGCGGACGGAAAAGCACATTTCTGATCCTTTAAGTAACTCGGCAGCCAAGCGTATCAACATGTTTAATCGGACAATTAGGGTGTTTAATTGAAATGCACTAAATCTTCGTCTTTCAAAACAATGACTGAGTGTTCTGAAGAGTTTGACTCACTTCCTACATAATTTCTGCTCCAAGGGTTTTGTCTGTCGATTTCTTCCTCAGTCATACCTTTTTGTCTTAACTCATCTTTATACTTTTCATCTACAACAATATTGTGATGTTCTAACAAAGCGATTGCATTTATCCTGTCCTCTTCGATTTGTTCTTGTGTATATCCTTCTTTTCTATATTTTGAAATCCATACCCATTTCAAAGCAAACCAATTGGTTATAAAAGTTGAAACTTCATCAAAACCACGATATTTAATATTGATTATGAAAGTGCCCATTTTGCCTTCTTCTTTTATCTGCCCTATTTTAATCCACTCAATTATTGAGTGAATTAGTCTTTTAACATCTTCAAACTCTCTTAGGTTAATATTTTCAGCAATAACTCTTTTTACGTTTTCTTTTGGACTGAAATTCTTTGCCATTGCAACTTTATTTTCTAAATCATTTACTAAAATTTTCTGCCCTTCTAGTATTTTTTTGGATTTCAAATATGCTTTTTTGATATTAGTATCTTCAGCAAAATCAGGATTTGTTAGCAGTGATAACTGGTGTTTGTAATCTCTTTCAAAAGATGATAGTCTCTTTCTCTGTTCATTCAATTCGGATTGTAACACTGTATAATCACTTTCTTTTTCAGGTAATTCCAATAGGTGTTTTTCTAACTCTCTAGATTCAAAAAGATGTTTGATGAGAAACGTTTCTAATTTGTGTATATTGACGGCTCTTGATTCAATACACAGATTATTAGGGTAGATTTTACCTTTACATTTATATGAATTGTCACCAGATGCTACCCTTTTTTTTCCGACTAGTTGTCTTCCGCAGTGTGAACAAAAAATTATTCCGTTAAGTAAGTACTTATAGTGTGCTTTTTTTCCAGCTTTTTTTTTATTCTCTTGCAAATTTGCAATTACTTTATCCCAGTATTTTTCTTCAATTATTGCTGGTACATCGTAATATTCCTCCCCCAGTTTTTTCTTTCCTTTGTTTATTGGATTTATTAGAATATCGTGTACTACATTTCCTCTCCATTTCACATTACTCTTACTATGGTAATAAACTTCTTTAGTGTATGGGTCAATGCGCTTTATGTTACCATCATATTTGTTGAACTTGGTGGGTACTTGTTTTTCATTAAGCATGTTTGCAATGGTATAGGAACCAATACCACTAAAAGACCACTAATACATCAATCGTACCCACTTAGCTTCCACTTCATTAATTTTGATACGATTCTTATCGTCATAGATGAAACCATAAGGAAGTTGTCCTCTAAATCGACCTTCCGTTGCTCTTTTTCTTATCGAAAGCTTAACACGTTGAGATGTTAAACTTGCATAAAGAGCATTGCTGGCACTTTGAACAGCAGCAATAAATCTATTATTGGGGTTGTCAAGGTCAAACAAAACCCCATTGGGGTAGTACTTACAATCATTAGTAAGCATTGCAGCTACAAATATCTGCCATATCAAAGAATTTCTTTCAATACGGTCTTGATTCAAAGTATAAACACCATGATATTTTTTTGAATTTAGCTCCTTCAGCATCTTTGCAAATGCTGGTCTATCAGTAATTTCCTCTTTTGTACCGCTTATTCCTTCATCAACAAAAAAAACTGGTTTCAAACCCAAACTTAATGCTAGTTTAGTTCCTTCTTCTTTCTGGGTTGCAATTGATGTATCCTTGTCTTCACCTTTTTTTCCACTAATTCGGCAGTATACAGCTAACATAATTTATTTTTTTTACAAATATATTTATTTAATCACTTAATCGGTTAATTAGAGTGGATAGAGGTTTTATAGTATTTTGCCTTTTTGAGATTACATTATATCAAGGACTCAAAAGTGTTTTGACATTTAATAATAACATGCAAAAGTTGAATATCTTCTTAGCCCCTTATTCATAAGTCTTTACAGAGATAATTTCCCAAAAAAGGATGCTATAAGCCCGTGGGGTATTTTTCCAGTATACTTACAGTGGCCTTTTTCAATAGAAAACCTTTGTTAACCCCAATAAAATTAATACCTCTAAGAGGTTTAAACTTTTACATCTAAAGTTATATTAAACCTTTTTTTTAGAAAAATGTCTTACCATAAAATTTACTCATGACTAGAACACTATTTCTACTTAGTATTTTATTGTTTTCAATTAAAGCCTTTGGTCAAAATATTTACAGCAACATCATTGTAAATGGTGTAACTAGAACATATATGGTTCATTTGCCAGTGGGCTATAATAACTCTAATACTTATCCTTTAGTTTTAGCATTTCATGGTGGGCAAAGTGGCGCAACACAGTCACAACTTGGTTGGCAAGCTATTGCTTATATGAGCAATCTTACTCAAAAATCAGATGCTGAGGGATTTATTGTTGTTTATCCAGAAGGGTTATTTATTAATGATAACAGGACATGGAATGCAGGCGCTTGTTGTCCGCCAGCAATGAATCAAAACACGGACGATATTGGTTTCGTTGGTGCATTAATTGATAAATTACAGATAGATTACCAAATCAATCCAAACAGGATATATGCAACAGGGTCATCTAATGGTGCTA
>CANHBE010000257.1 GCA_947458575.1 Flavobacteriaceae bacterium
GGATTTTTTTATTTTTATGCCATGAACATAAAACAATACCTTGATTCCACCTATCTGAAAACCGCAGAGCAAGCCGGTGTTTCAGAATCTGAAAATACGATTATTGCCAAAAAGTTTATGCAAGAGGCTATTGACGAGCATTTTAAATTAATTATGATTCGGCCGGAAATGGTCTCTCTAGCGAAAGAAATGATTCAGAATGCTGGTTCGAAAGTTACCATCGGAACAGTGATCGACTTTCCATTGGGCCAATCATCTGTTGATGTCAAACTTGAAGAAGCTCAAAAAGCTATAGATGATGGCGCAGACGATTTAGATTTTGTTTGCAACTATGAAGCATTCAAGAAAGGCAAATTGGAAGTTGTAAAAGATGAAATTTACCAATGTACAAAGCTGGGATTGCATCATCATAAAATTGTAAAGTGGATCATTGAAGTTGCGGCGCTTTCGCATGATGAAATCATCAGATTATCCGCTTTTATCAAGAACACTGTAGTATCAAACTTCAAAGAAGAGTGCTATCATTCCGTTTTTGTAAAGTCATCAACCGGATTTTATAAAACAGACAATAATTTGCCTAATGGCGCTACCATAGAAACGATTATTCCAATGCTCGAGAATGCTTCGCCACTACCAGTAAAGGCTGCTGGTGGTGTAAGAACCTATGAAGACGCACTTCAAATGATACAATTAGGGGTAAAGCGAATTGGCACTTCCGGAGCAAAAGCGATTGCAGATGGACAGTCCACAGATGGAAAATACTAGAAAGCGTGTGTAATACCGCCGCTAACAAACAATAAAATTGAACATGAAAAAGATACTAGCAATTGCCTTAATCCATATTTTAGTTTGTCGTATTTCTGCACAGGAAATAGTGGTGAGTAAGGAACAAAGCCCCACTTTTCCGGAGTGTAAAGACAAAGTAGGAAAAGAATTGGAAAATTGTTTCAACTGGCAAGTACAAGATTTCGTTTACAAGAACTACCAAGTGCCTGCCGAATTGAAAGAAGCGAATTACGCAGGAAGTGTAATTGTGGTTTTTGAAGTAACCAAAGAAGGATCTTTTCGCACTTTGTATATAGACAGTAATGAAGACCAGCTCATACAGGAAGCGAAGCGAGTATTTGCTCAATTTCCGAAAGTTGAACCAGCAACTTACAACGGTAATCCTACGTACTCAAAATTTACTTTGAAGATTGCCATTCCACTCAGAAGTTGGGAAGAAATCAAAGCAGAAGAGCAACGCATGAGCGAGCTAGAATTGCAGAATTATACCAAGACTAATGACAAAGAGCTGTCGGAATATGCTGATGTCAAGTATCACCCATTTAATAATCCAAAATTCAATAGCAATCTTGGAATTCCTTTCACACATAGTTACTACGCTTTGTTTGATGATGAAACCAATCAGGTTGGCGCAAATAATCACACAGCCGTTAAGCCATACACATACAGTGAAGTCGTAAAGTATTACAATTTCAAAGAAGAGAACGAGAAGCTTAAGCTTAATAAAAAAGGCTGGTGGGGAAGAAAAATTTGGAATGAAAATCTCGTTGAGATTCAAGGTGAAGGTTATTGGTTTGCCTTTAATCCTATTTTTGATTTACAAGGCGGAATCAGTAATCCGTCGGTGGCCAAAAATACTTATCTTAATACAAGAGGTATTCAGTTTCAGGGAGGACTTGGGCGGCAGGTGACGTTTACGACAACAATTTTCGAGACACAAGGCAGATTTGCAGATTATTTTAATCGCTATTCAGAGTCGATACGGCCGTACGGACCAACTTCTGAATTAGGCGATCCGGCAGTAATACCGGGCATTGGTATCGCCAAACGTTTTAAAACAGACTCATACGACATGTCGATGGCTGAAGCCTACATTACGTATACGCCTAGCAAAATTTTTAATTTTCAGTTGGGATATGGACGCAATTTTATAGGAGATGGATACCGATCGCTGATTACTACTGATGGTGTTAGTCCTTATCCTTTCTTTAAAATCAACACTAGTTTTTGGAAAATTAAGTACACGAACACCTACATGTTTCTCAAAGATATTCGTCAAGATGCGGTCGCGGATAGAACTTATGCAACCAAGTATATGGCGAATCATTATTTGAGTTGGAATGCGACAAAGCGATTGAATATAGGCTTGTTTGAGTCGGTTATTTGGTCAAATTCAAACAAACGAGGATTTGATATGAGTTTCCTTAATCCCATCGTTTTTTATCGATCGGTTGAATTTGCCTCGTCAGCTAGAAGCGGAAATGCACTTTTGGGACTCACCTACAAGTACAAGTTGAACAATCAGTTTAATTTATATGGGCAGTTCTTGCTTGATGAGTTTTCATTGGAAGAGGTGAAGAAAGCAGACCGAAGTTGGAAAAACAAATTTGGATATCAGCTGGGAGTAAAATATTTTAACGCTTTTAATGTCAAGAATTTATTGTTGCAATTGGAATACAATCACGTTCGTCCTTATGTTTATTCTCACAGTGATCCGTTGACCAATTATGGGCATACCAATCAGAATGTGGGTCATCAATGGGGCGGAAATTTCAGGGAAGCCATTTTGATTGGTCGTTATCAAAAAGGGAGAATTTTTGCCGACGCAAAGTTGACTTACGGTGTTCGTGGTCTTGATTTTAATACCGAAGAAGATTCTTTCAATTACGGAGGAAATATCTATTTGAATTATAATGATAGTCGTCCTTTTGACAACAAAGTGACTGTTGGTCAAGGGAATAAAACCACGATTTTTATTGCAGATGTTCAGGCCGGAGTTCTCATCAATCCACAAACTAATTTGAAGTTATTTGGCAGTATGATCTATCGCAACTTTGATCCAACCAAAGAAACGCTAACCACCTTTAAGGAAAGTACCACTTGGTTTTCTGTTGGTTTGCGTAGCGATATTTTCAATTGGTATTATGATTATTAAGAACATGCCATAGCCCTGATGGCAGCGGCATCCTTTTTTACAGCCGTTAAGAGTTCCAAACTCTTAGCGGCTGTAAAAAAGATAAAGCGAACAGCAGGAAGAAGCTCCTAACAAATCTGCATAATTCAATTTTTTTTGTGATTTGTTTTTTTGTCAAATACCTTTTGTTAAAGTACATTTGCAGCAGTTTTTTAAAAACTCTAATCAAAAGACTTTGAATGCACTTGCAAATCCGCTTTCTTTTAAATCGATAACTCAAGATTTTTTGGAAATTACTAAGGCACGACTTGCTGTTAGCGTAGTTTTTTCCTCACTTGCGGGTTTTCTGTTGGGTATAGAACATTTTGGGTTCGAAAGCTTGATTATACTGTTAAAGTTGGCTATTGGTGGCTACGGAATGGTCGGCGCTTCTAATGCTTTCAATCAGGTGATTGAAAAAGATTTGGATGCTTTGATGAATAGAACCATGAATCGACCTGTTCCTTCAGGAAGAATGAAACCGAATACAGCGCTGATAATTGCCGGATTATTGACGCTTTCAGGCATTGCGATATTGTATTCGATTAACCCTAAGACAGCGATGTTTGGTGCTATTTCGATTTTTCTCTACACGAGTGTTTATACGCCTCTGAAAACAGTGACACCGCTGGCAGTTTTTGTTGGAGCATTTCCTGGAGCAATTCCGTTTATGTTAGGTTGGGTTGCAGCTACGGGTAGTTTTGGAATAGAAGCAGGAACGCTGTTTTTGATTCAGTTTTTTTGGCAGTTTCCGCACTTTTGGGCAATAGGATGGTTTTTGTATGAAGATTATGAAAAGGCCGGATTTTTTATGCTTCCCTCGGGAAAGAAAGACAAGTCAACGGCGCTTCAAATCATTTTGTATACGGTTTGGTTGATTATTGCTTCCTTACTGCCGGCAATTGGTTTTACTGGAAACTTCTTTATTTCGAAGATAGCAGCAATTGTTGTTTTTCTGCTTGGTATTTGGATGCTTTTTTATGCGGTTATGCTTTACCAGAAGCGAACTGCGAAAGCAGCACGCACGCTGATGTTGGTGAGCGTTTCCTACATCACATTGCTACAATTGGTTTATATAATTGATAAATTTCTAAGATAATGAACACGGATCGTATGACGAAAGAAGA
>CANHBE010000258.1 GCA_947458575.1 Flavobacteriaceae bacterium
CAGTTTTCAATCAAGAAATAGAAAATGTAGGAACCGCTCTTCCGGTGAATGCACAATTCGATAAGCCCACTTTGTTTATTCGTGGAGGCAACTCCAATTACATCAAAGACGAAGATTTTGCAGGTATCAAAAGTCATTTTCCCGCTGCAGTTGTCGAAACAATTCCGAATGTCGGACATTGGCTGCATGCGGAGAATCCGAAATTGTTTTTTGAGATAACAACTTCTTTTTTGCAATCGTAATTTGATTACTTTTGACAGTATCTAAAGGAATTTACTATGAATTTACTTCTTCGAATGTTAATCTCGGCAACTTTAGTAGTGGTCATTGCGCACTTTATGCCGGGCGTTGTCGTAGATAGTTTTATGACGTCAGTCATTGTTGCTGTCGTTCTTGGGCTGCTGAATATTTTTGTTAAACCAATTCTGATTCTCTTCACTTTGCCCATCACGATTGTGACTTTTGGTTTGTTTTTATTGGTTATCAACGCACTGATTATTATGCTGTGTACTAAAATCGTAGGTGGTTTTCATGTCGAGAGTTTCTGGACAGCTGTGTTCTTTAGTATTGTTTTGTCAATTTCACAATCAATTTTATTCCAAAGTTTAAAGGATAAGTAAAACAATTACTAAGCGATAAAAAATTGTTTGGGTGGCGAAAATATACTACTTTTGCCACCCAATTTTATTATGTAAAAAGAGTACTCATGGATATTAAAAGAGTCGCAATTGATGCGGTAAACGAGGTAATCGTGATGCAGGTTTCGCACATGGATTACAAAGGGCAGGTGCAAAAGAGAATCAATGAAAAAATGGCCACAGCAACCATCAAAGGATTTAGAAAAGGGCAAGTGCCGCGTTCTATGGTTGAAAAATTTTATGGTCCTGCAATAAAAATGGAGGAGGTTAATAATGTGATTCAACTGGCGTTAAGTCGCTTTATTGAGTCTGAAAAACTAGAACTTTTGGGATCTCCACTGCCAAAAATCAATGATAATTTTTCATGGAATGATGAAGACTTAACGTTCGAGTTTGAAATCGGATTGACGCCTGAGTTTAGTTTGAATTTGGATGCAAAAAATGATGTCATCAAATACATTGTGAAGGCTGATCAAAAGTTGATTGATGAGCAAATTACTCGAATTCAAAAACAGTTTGGTACCGCAATACCGCAGGATGTTGTTGCCGAAGACAGCGATGTGTCAGGAACATTTACCAACGAAGAAAAGGGAATCAATGCCCGAGCAACTTTTGGATTGACAATATTCAAAGACAAAAAGACCGGAGATTCTTTCATTGGGAAGAAAGTTGGTGATGTAGTGACACTCAAAACAAAAGGCTTGTTTGAAGATGATCATCAGTTGATGGATTATCTTAAAGTGAGTCATGATGATGTGCACAGCCTAGATGTTGAAGTGAATTTTACCATAGAAGCAATCAATGGGACCAATCTGGCAGAATTAAATCAAGAGTTGTTCGACAGATTATTCGGTGCAGGAGAAGTAGCGTCAATTGAAGAACTGCAAGCAAAGATAAAAGAAGATGCTGAAAATCAATTTGCACTTCAAGCTGATCAAAAACTCATGGCTGACGTCACTAATTTTCTGATTGAAAGTACAAAGTTTGATCTTCCGTCAGATTTTCTAATTAAATGGTTGCAAACTGCCGGTGAAAAGAAACTAACTGAAGATGAAGCCAAAGTCGAATTCGAAAAGTCAGAAAGAGGACTTCGTTACCAGCTGATTGAAGGAAAAGCAATGGCGCAACACAATGTGCAAATTAGTTTTGAGGACCTAAAAGCTTATACAGCAAAAGTGATTCGAGCACAAATGGCACAGTACGGTCAGATGAACCCAACTGACGAGGACGTGGATGGTATAGTTGCGCGTGTCTTGTCAAATCAAGATGAAGTTCGAAGATTATCACAGCAAGTGGTTAGCGAGAAATTATTGGAGGTGTTTAAGGAAAAAACCAATGCACCAACTAAAGAAGTTACTTATCAAGAATTTATAGCTGCTTCTTACGGCGAATAAATCAAAATAATTACTTACATTTGGGCGTCAAAATAGTAATTTTGATGCTCATTTGTATTTTAAGCATTATTTTAGAAAAGCCAATATATGAATTACGGTAAAGACATTAGAGCTACGCTCGAACAAGCAAAGCAGTTTAAGAAATTTGCAACGAAACATCACGGTGTTAATAGTTTGTACTTCGACAAGATTGTAGGAGCAATGACGCCAACAAATATGACGCCTTACATCATTGAAGAGCGTCAATTAAACGTATCTCAATTGGACGTTTTTTCTCGTTTGATGATGGATAGAATCATATTTTTAGGAACAGGAATTGACGACCAAATCGCCAATATCGTTCAAGCGCAATTATTGTTTCTCGAAAGTGCAGATGCTTCTAAAGATATTCAGATTTACTTGAATTCGCCAGGAGGAAGTGTTTATGCAGGTTTAGGGATTTATGATACAATGCAATATATCAAACCGGATGTAGCCACCATTTGTACAGGTATGGCCGCCTCAATGGGAGCAGTGTTGCTTTGCGCCGGAGCTAAAGGGAAACGATCTGCGTTACCGCACTCACGAGTAATGATTCATCAGCCTTCCGGAGGCGCACAAGGTGTTGCAACCGATATGGAAATCAATCTTCGTGAGATGTTGAAACTCAAAGATGAATTGTATCAGATTATTTCGCATCATTCGGGGCAGACTTTTGACAAAGTTCATAAAGACAGTGAAAGAGATTACTGGATGACCTCAGAAGAGGCAAAGGAATACGGTATGATTGATGAAGTTTTGAAAAGATAATTTTGTTGGATTTCGTAATCACAACTTAAAGGAAAAAAAATGGCAAAAGAACTGTTAGATTGCTCTTTTTGTGGTCGTAAAAAACCTGAAACCAATCTGTTGATTGCTGGGATCAATGCACATATATGTGACCGATGTATAGAACAGGCACACGGAATTGTACTGGAAGAACTTAAAACCAGTGGTAAATCCAAAATTGTAAGCGATTTGATCCTGAAGAAACCACAGGAGATCAGAGCTTTTCTGGATCAGTACGTAATCGGACAGGATCAAACCAAGAAAGTTATGGCAGTGGCAGTATACAATCATTATAAACGTCTCATGCAGCAACAGCTCAATGACGACGTTGAGATTGAAAAGAGCAATATTATCATGGTAGGCCAAACCGGTACAGGTAAGACACTCGTAGCCAAAACGATTGCAAAAATGCTCGATGTGCCCTTGGCTATCGTTGACGCAACGGTTTTGACCGAAGCCGGTTATGTCGGTGAAGATGTTGAAAGTATTCTGACTCGTTTGCTACAAGCTGCAGATTATGATGTATCTAAAGCGGAAAGAGGAATTGTCTTTATTGATGAAATTGATAAAATCGCGCGCAAAAGTGATAACCCTTCCATCACCAGAGATGTATCGGGAGAAGGTGTTCAACAAGCCCTATTGAAATTATTGGAAGGAACTATCGTGAATGTGCCGCCAAAAGGAGGTAGAAAACACCCGGATCAAAAGTTTGTTGAAGTTAACACTAAAGATATACTATTCATTGCCGGTGGTGCATTCGACGGAATTGAAAAGATTATTTCAAAACGATTGAATCGTCAGGCTGTCGGATATAGCACATCTAAGAATGCGGATAATATTGACAAAGACAACTTGTTGCAATATATTATTCCGAAAGATATCAAAGATTTTGGTCTCATCCCAGAGATTATTGGACGTTTGCCTGTATTGACTCATATGGATCCTCTAGATAGAGAAACGCTACGTGCTATCTTGACGGAGCCTAAAAATGCGCTCGTCAAGCAGTACAAGAAGTTGTTCGAAATGGACGATGTTGAGTTTTTAATTTCGGATGACGCTTTGGATTTTATTGTTGAAAAAGCCTTAGAGTATAAATTAGGTGCAAGAGGACTGCGCTCATTGTGCGAAGCAATCTTGACCGATGCCATGTACGACTTGCCAAGTACAGGAGAAAAAGTGCTACATATAGATAAAGACTACGCTTCAGATACGCTAAGCAAGAACTTGCTTAAACGATTGGAAATAGC
>CANHBE010000259.1 GCA_947458575.1 Flavobacteriaceae bacterium
ACCGATCATATTGATACCAAATACAACCCATATTAAAGCAATAGCAATATCGATTGGCCATTCTAGCTCAGCATATTCTTTTGAAGTAGTAATTCCCATTGGCAGAGAAACCGCTGCGGCGACAATAATCAACTGCCAGCCCCAAAAATGCAGATTACTGAGAAAATCACTAAACATTCTGGCTTTGAGCAGTCTCTGCAAGGAATAGTAAATACCAGCAAACATTGAATTTCCGACAAAGGCAAAAATAACGGCGTTCGTGTGTAAAGGTCTTAGTCTACCAAAACTCAACCACGGAATACCGTCGGTGATGTTGGGGAAAAGAAACATGATGGCTAAAATAAGACCAACCAACATACCTACTACACCAAAAAGAATCGTGGCATAAAGGAATTTCTTTACAATTTTGTTGTCATAATAAAACTGTTGTACTTCCATAATTAAATCTGTTTTTCTTGGGTTGTTTCTACTGATTTTGGTTTGTTTTTGATAAGTTCATCATCGAATAACATTCGAACTGATGGTGTATAGTCGTCATCATATTGGCCGGATTTGACGGCCTTGATAAAGGCAAAAAAGAAAACAATGGCGACTATTATACTAATGGATATTAGAAGATAAATAACACTCATACCTTAAAAATATGTTAACAAAATTAAATTACCTGACTATCGTAAAAAATGACATTTATCATAATTTGCTTTGATTTAAACAAAATAAAACGCTGTTTTAAAATCAAATTTTTCTAGCGTAATAATTACTCATCAAAGTCACAAAGCTTACTATGGTAATTGTACTCAAAGGCATAATAATAGCGGCAACCAGCGGTAATAAGTTACCTGTTACCGCGAATGAAAGTCCAACAACATTATACAATAATGAAATTGCAAAACTGATTTTAATCGTTGTAATTGAATCTTTAGACAATTTTATAAAAGCGCCAATCTTGTGAAATTGACTTGCATCAAGAATCGCATCACAAGCGGGAGAGAATACATTTACATTTTCAGCTACAGAGACACCAACATTGCTTTGCGCCAATGCGCCGGCATCGTTCAAACCATCGCCGACCATCATCACATTACTGCCGCTTTCCTGTAATTTTTTGATAAACTCTAATTTCTGTTCCGGTTTCTGATTAAAGATGAGCTCTGTGTTCTTGGGTAGCAACTGCTCTAAAACAGATCGTTCACCTTCATTGTCTCCCGAAAGTACTTTTATCTTATAATTGCTACTCAAGGATTCGAAAAGTGCCGACAATCCTTCTCGATATTGATTGTTGAATATATATTTCCCATAATATTGTTCATCGATTGTAATATGAACAGTGGTCTGTTGAATATGATTTTCTTCGTGATAACCAACAAATTCGGCAGAGCCAACTTTGACATTCGTGCCATCAACGACAGCAAGAATTCCCTTGCCGGATATTTCTTCAAACAGACTTACTTCTCGCTTCTTAGCGGAAGGCAAAAAGGAGTGCAGCATGCGACTCAGCGGATGATTCGAAGGTTTTAAAGCACTTTGTATGATCTCAATTTGGTCTTTTGATAAATCAATTCCTGAGTAAGTAATGTTCGATTTGTTGTTGGTTGTGATGGTACCTGTCTTATCAAATACGATGGTATCAACTTTAGCGAGTTGCTCGATTACCAGAGCATTCTTCAAATAGAACGCTTTCTTACCCAGAATTCGAAGTACATTCCCAAAAGTAAAAGGAGCAGTCAAGGCCAATGCGCAAGGACAAGCTACGATAAGTACCGCAGTAAATACATTGAAAGCCGTATTCGCATTGAAAAATATCCAATAACAAAATCCAGCCAACGCGATTAGTAGTAAAACCGGTGTAAAATAGCGGCTGATTTGATCGGTAATGGTTTTATGTTTCTGTTCGACTTTCTTCTGAAAAACATCATTACTCCACAATTGTGTCAGATAGCTTTGCGAAACCGAATGCAGCACTTCCATTTCAATTACCTTTCCGATTTGCTTTCCACCTGCAAAAACTCTGTCGCCTGATTGCTTCGTAATTGGAATGGCTTCACCTGTTACAAAACTATAATCAATCTGAGCGTTTTCGGAAATTAGAATACCATCCGCCGGAATCAACTCCTGGTTGCGAATCAGCAGTCTATCACCTTTTTTTACTTCATAAACAGGAACTGCTTCTTCATGGGAGTTTGAGGTTATACGGGTTATCGCGATTGGAAAATAAGATTTAAAATCACGTTCAAAACTCAAAAAGCTGTACGTCTTGATTTGGAACATTTTGCCCAAAAGCATGAAGAAAATAAGTCCGGTAAGACTGTCAAAAAAGCCCGAACCGTAATCCATGATAATGTCGAACGTACTTCGAACAAACATCACAACAATCCCCAAAGCAATTGGAATATCAATATTGAGCATTCGCGTACGAATACTTTTGAAGGCAGAGACATAATAACCACTGGCAGAATAGAAAAATGATGGTAGCGATAAGCCAAAAATTAACCAGCGAAAAAATCCACGATAGTGATCCAGCCAAAATTCATTAACTTCGAAATACTCGGGAAAAGAAAGCAACATGATATTGCCGAAGCAAAAAAAGGCTACTCCCAGTTTGTAGGTCAAACTTCGATCTACTACTGTTTTACCACTTTCGTAGTTTTCCAAACTAATATATGGTTCGTAACCAATTGAGTTTAGTAAATAAACAAGTGTCTTCAGCGAAACAATATTTGGATTAAAATTGATTCGCACTTTTTTCTCCGGAAAATTGACCACTGAAGTATTTACTCCCGGTTGAAGACGTTGTAGATTCTCCAAAATCCAAATACACGAACTACAGTGAATATGAGGAATACTAAGTGAAATAATTGCGGTCTTATCTTCTTCAAATTCAAGTAATTTTGAAACGATCGCTTCATTATCTAAAAAATCATATTTTCCCTGAATATCTTGTGGTGTGGCGCCAGGCGAATTTTCAAAATCGTAATAGCAGGTCATATCGTTGAGACTAAAAATCTCGTAGACAGTCTTGCATCCTTGACAGCAAAAGCCTTTATTGTCAAAAACGATTGAATCTCGCTCATTAAAATCCGTACCACAATGGAAACAAATAGTTGTCACCATAACTTTGCTCATTTTACCTATGCAAATTTGTCAAGATGAAACTTTCTAAAATATGATATATATCATATAAAGTTGTATTTTTGAACAACCCTAAAATTTAAAGTAATTATGAGTAAATGCGAGCAGTGCATCGTCCGACAATTTAGTTCACTTAAGGCTCTTAATAAAGACGAGTTGCTAAAAATGGCGAACTGCAAGACTTCCTATATGGTCAAAAAAGGCGAACCAATTTTTGAGGAAGGCGAGACTGTAAATGGCATTTACTGTGTAAAGGAAGGTGTTGGTAAACTCTCGAAACTGAGTCCAAACGGAAAAGATCAAATCGTAAAACTATTTAAAGCTGGCGAATTACTTGGTCAGCGATCAGTAATAGCAGAAGAAACAGCCAATTTGAGTGCAATTGCTTT
This sequence comes from Flavobacteriaceae bacterium, assembly GCA_947458575.1. GTDB lineage: Bacteria > Bacteroidota > Bacteroidia > Flavobacteriales > Flavobacteriaceae > Flavobacterium. Next base: position 3,519 of record CANHBE010000259.1, read on the forward strand.
AGAAAATATGGAAGTCTGTTTTATCCCAAAATCTGAAATAATGGGATTTTTCAACAACAACAATCAGTTTTCGATGAATGTGATGAAAAACATTTGCGGCGATTTGAAATCGGCAGATGATCAAGTTGTTTCCTTGGGCCAGAAAACAGTGAAGGAACGATTAGCTGAAGTGCTGATTTATCTTCATGATAATTTCGGACTTGCCGATGATGGATCGCTGCGTTTACAATTATCTCGTGAAGAACTAGCTGGTATGGTTGGAACCGCGACAGAAAGTTGCATTCGATTGTTGTCGGAATTCAATAAATCAAACATTATCGCTATTGACCGCAAGCGAATAATCATTCAAGACCTCGCGAAGTTGCGTCGCATTGCGGAATCACTATAGTTTCTTTGCTTCATTCCAGAATACATCCATCTCTGCCAAAGTCATATCCATCAGTGGCTTTCCTATTTCTGATGCTTTGCTCTCCAGATATTGAAATCGCTTTATAAATTTTTTATTGGTACGTTCTAACGCGTCTTCAGGATTCACATTCAGAAATCTTGCATAGTTGAT
>CANHBE010000260.1 GCA_947458575.1 Flavobacteriaceae bacterium
ATACGCTTCAATTTCTATTGGTAGTTCATACTTCAAAACACGGATTAGTTTTAGCTTAACGCTTTCTTCATTTCCTGATAGTTTTAGAATATATTCAATATTCGGCCTTTCCATTTTCTTTTGGTATTTTGATGTAGAAGATTGTTCCTATTCCCAGCTGACTTTCCAGCCAGATTTTTCCATTACACTCATCTACAATTTTCTTAACTATCGCAAGACCGATACCTGTTGATTGGGTGTTTTTTGAATACGATTCAAAGATTTGAAAAATCTTTCTTTGATATTTTGTGTCAATTCCAATTCCGTTGTCTTTGACAGAGAAAACGTAGTGTTTCTTCGATTCGGTCGAAGCTATTTCTACAATTCCGTTTGGTTTGTCGTTGTAGTTTACAGCATTACTTATTAAATTCTGAAATAATTGGTGCATAATGAAACTATCAGTTTGTATGGTTGGCAATTCATTAGCGATGGTGACGACAATATTTTTAGGGATATGTATGGTCTCTATAGTATTGCGAACAACTTCATTCAAATCAGTTTTCTCCACTGCTCTTTTCTGTGATTCAATTTTTGAATACGTCAAAATACCTTGAATAAGATTGTCCATTTTTTCAACCTTATCTCGAATTTGATTCAGATATTCTTGTGTTTGTCCGCTGAATTCTTTTTCATTATCCTCTTCAATCCATGAAAGTAACGCATGAATACTTCGCAGGGGTGATTTTAGATCATGTGAAACAACGTGCGCATACTCATTTAAATATTCGTTTTGCTTGGCTAATGTTTGGAGTAGTTTTTCTTTTTCATGTTCCATTTTCTTTTGCTCGGTAATATCTAAGTGAATACCTACCGAGCCTTTGATTTTTCCATTAAGGTTTCGATTGGGAGCGCCACTTATTAACCAATTTCGTTCTTCGCCATTTTTAGTCTTAATTTTCACTTCATAAGAATCGGAAATGTTCGTTTTTCTTAGCTGTAATTTTTCTTTGATGATGGGATTATCTTTATCATTCAAAAGTAAAGCAGACGCATTTTGCCCAATTAGCTCAGCCAATGAAAAACCACTCATGTCACTAAATGCCTGGTTGGCAAACAGTATCTTGTCATCGTTGTCAACCTCTACTAATCCCATCTGCATGTTTGCAATGATGTTGCTATACTTTAGTCGCTCGGCTTCCAGGCCTTCTTTGTAATTTTTCTTTATCGTGATATCGTCATAGCTCCAAAGGTGACCATTGTATTTTTTATCTTTAAATAGGGGAATATAACTTCTTTCAAAAACTCTTCCATCCGCCAAGCCAATTTCTTCCGCAATCACTATTTTTTTTTGCCGAAGAATTTCATCAATTCTGGCAGAAAAATGCTCGGGGTTTTTGAAAAAGTTCTTTGTGGTGTCGGCCAATAATTCGCAGTCAAGACCTTTCATTGAATCAGGTCCTGTCTCTGTCCCGAAAAGTTCGCAAAATGCATGGTTTACCAAAACTATTTTTCGTTCTTCGTCCTCTAGCAAAATGCCTGATTGCATATTTGTAATTAGCGTTTTCAATCGGTTTTCAGATTCCGATAATTGCTGAGTGAATTCTTTTTCAAGTGTAATGTTTTCTTGCATCGCAAAATATTTGAGCACTTTTCCTTGTGCGTCGTGCAGCACTTGGCAGTGAATACGTACCCAATATTTCTCCTTTTTTTTGGTGTAATTAATAATCTCACAACTAAACGGTAAACCATTGTCAATTTGGTCTTTCATAAAGGAAATCGTCTTTGGGTCGCTATCGATTCCTTGTAAAAGACGACCCGGTATTTTCCCGATTATTTCTTCAGCGGTATATCCGGTCATTTCTGAAAAACTATCATTAATCCACTCAGTTTCTCCTTTTGCATTGGTAATAATAATTGCATTGGTATTTTTTTTAACAATACTAGAAAGCAGAAATAGCTGTTCTTCATTTTGTTTTTCTACCGTGATATCTTCTATAATTGCAAAATATTGTATGACGTTTCCATCATAATCTCGTATCGGTTGTTTGGATGTTTTGTACCAAAAAATTTTCCCGTTTTTGGCTATGCTATTCTTTTCACCTGTAAATAAGTCCCCATTCCGGAATCCTTTAAATATTTTTTCTCGCTCCGATTTTGAATTGGTTTTACATGGACCAAAATCTAGGATGTTCTGACCGATGATTGCTTCCAGATCTAAGTCAATTATTTGTTGATACGCCTCATTGCACCATGAGATCTCTCCATTGATGTTCATCAAGACGACACCGTTTTTATTGGCACTAGCCACGAGAGAGAGTTTTCTTATTTCTTCCTGATTTTTCTTCTCATTGGTTATATCTCTTCCATAGATGTTGATATAACCTTCTTCAATCAAGCTGACGCAAACAAATGAATAGTATTTCTCATTGCTTTGTATTTCAAAAATCCAACGGTCAGCAGTTGCATCTACTTTCGTAACAAGATATCGGAAAAAATCTTGAATTTGATATTGTTGATTTTCATAGTTTATCGTTGTAATTGAAGTAGCAGCCGGATTGGTCCTTAATAGGTTTCCATCAAAATCTATTCGCAAGAGAGGATCGGGATTTTGCGTTGGAAAAAGTGCTATGTCATGAATTTCTTTGTTCGCTCTTTTTAATTCGTTTTTTTGGTGATTGATGGTGATCAGTAATTCCTTAAGTTCATTGCGTGAATTTTTGAGATTATTCATGATGTGCAATAAGTCGATTAATGGATCGTGAATTGCAAAATCGTTCAATGAGAGCTTTTTTTTAATAAGATCATTCATGTCGTTAAACCATGGAGATCCAATAAAGAGGAACCCTTTTTCGTAGGATTCAAATTGCCCTCTCAAAGAAATCGAATTTGTAAGATTCGATTCGATGATAACCAATTGATCGGTGAGGTCATCAATTGTAGCGGTATTAATAGTGTCTACTCTTGGTCTAATAAATTTGAAAACCGATGAAAAATGTGCTCCTTCTTTTATGTACGGTAATAATTTAATCAAACTTCTACCACAACTGATTATTGACAAATTTTCATCAATAAGCAAATAAAAGGGGAAAATTCTATTAAAGGTGTCGTTGCTTAACTTGAAATGTTGCGATTTCATTCTCTTACCAGCTTATCTTAAAAACCTCATGTGTATCGCCTTTGTCACGCGTTTGCAGCAGTTCTATTGTAGTTTTAGTTGAAAACAGAATACTTAAACCCTGAATGAGTCCGCGTACAAATTCTTGAAGGCCTTCTCTTTTTGAAAAGTAATGCAGGTGTAGACTATTCTCTTCCACGTGGCTGACTTTAAATTCCGGTGGTGTAAGTTTCGGATAAATTAACATCACGCGATTGTGAAAAGAGGGAAGATTTTTCAAGAAATCCGGCAAGTTAGCGCCTCCGGATTCCATCAAACCACTGTAATTTTCCTTCGTCGTCTTGATTACCCACCATTCACCAAATGCAATCAGTACTTCTGTAATCGTCATGTTCATTTCTTCGCTAACGGCAATCGCAAGTTTAAAAGTAACATCATCATCATAGGCTTCATCACTAATAAAGAACTCATGCTCAACACCACTTTTTTCAAGGATAAGATTCCATTTGGATTCACCAAAATTGGTCTTAATCAAATCTTCAATGGCTTTATTTACAATTCCGTACATATTATGTTGCGATTAGTTCGTTAGTTGACCAATACGAAAGTAATTTTTCTATTCGGTCAAGATACTCTTCATACTTTAAAGGTTTTAGTATATAGCCGGCTATCCCAATCTTATAGCACTGCAATATATCAGTATGATTGTTTGAAGTGGTTAGAATTATAGCAGGAATGTATTTTAAAACTGCGTCATTTTTAAGTGTTTTGAGAAAGTCAATTCCATTGAGTTTGGGCATATTCAAATCTAAAATCACAACATCCGGTATTGTTTCTTTTTCCTTTAAAATTTCTAGCGCATCTTCCCCATTTTCAGCTGCTATGATGACATGATTTAATCCTAAAGTCTTTAGGACTCTATTAAATTTAATTACCTCAATAGCGTCGTCTTCAATAAATAATATTTTTAGTGTTTTTTGCAT
>CANHBE010000261.1 GCA_947458575.1 Flavobacteriaceae bacterium
ATGTACTTCGATTCCAGTATTCCTCAAGGGTACGGCGTTGGAAGCAGCGGCGCTCTAGTAGCAGCGATTTATGACAAATATGCACACAATAAAATTACCGTTTTAGAGAACTTAACTCGGGAAAAATTACTGCAATTAAAAACGATTTTCGGACAAATGGAATCCTTTTTCCATGGTAAAAGTTCAGGTTTAGATCCTTTAAATAGCTATTTAAGCATTCCAATACTGATTAATTCTAAAGACAATATCGAAGCGACAGGCATTCCGACACAAAGTACGAACGGAAAAGGCGCAGTGTTTTTGTTAGATTCAGGTATCGTGGGAGAAACAGCACCGATGGTGAATATTTTTATGGAAAACCTAAAAGACCAGGGGTTCCGCACCATGTTGAAAACACAATTTATCAAACATACCGATGCCTGCGTAGAAAATTTCTTAGGAGGTGACATTAAATCGTTGTTTGCCAACACCAAAAAATTATCAAAGGTGGTTTTAAGCAACTTTAAGCCTATGATTCCTGAGCAATTTCATAGTATTTGGCAAAAAGGAATTGACACCAATGACTATTATCTCAAGTTATGTGGCTCCGGCGGCGGCGGTTATATCCTCGGCTTTACTGAAGATCTTGAAAAGGCCAAAGTTTCATTAAAGGACTACAAACTAGAGGTTGTTTATCAATTTTAGACCACACGAAGCTTTTACCGAACTGAGCGAAGCTAATTAAAAAGTAACCATGAATAATTAATAATGGGCTCAAATTATATGAAATCTGTTTCATTATTACTTGTTAACTATTAATTATTCATTATAAAGGATGGTAAGTAGAAAAAACAAATTGCGCGTGCTGAAAATCGTCAGTTTGTTTTCTGTAGTTCGTGGTTACAATATTCCCATCATCATTCTCGCGCAGTATCTCTCAGCCATATTTATCTTCGCTCCTGAAAAAAGTGCACTATCAATCCTGCTAGACTACCGTCTGTTTATTGTTGTTTTTTCTTCTTCAATTACTATCGCATCTGGCTATATTATCAATAGCTTCTACGACAGTAAAAAAGACTTAATCAACAGACCCAATAAATCAATGCTCGATCGTTTGGTTAGTCAAACAACAAAGTTGCAAGTATATTTTGCCTTGAATTTTATCGCAGTTCTTTTTGCATTATTGGTCTCTTGGCGCGCCAGCCTTTTCTTTGCTGTTTATATTTTCTTGATTTGGTTGTATTCCCACAAGCGAAAAAAGTATGCTATGTTTGGGAACTTGATAGCGGCTTTTTTAGCAATTTTTCCTTTTTTCGGAATTCTACTATACTACTACTTCCGATTGCCATTGAATGAAATTGAAAGTCACAGCGACGATTTAGCGGTGACTTTTACGCATGCATCTTTCCTTTTTATTCTTTTACTCGTGCGCGAAATGGTCAAAGATCTAGAGAATATCAAAGGAGATTTGGCAAACGGTTATCCAACTATTCCTGTTGTTTTTGGAGAGAACATCTCGAAGACTAGTATTACGATCTTGCTTTTATTGACAGCAGTTCCGGTTTATTTCTTAATTAACGTTTTTGATGTGGGTTATATGGATATTTACTTTTATTCAGGCTTCATCATCATGATTTTATTTGGCTTGCGCTTGTGGAAATCAAATAGCCGAGAACACTATTTGCAGCTGCACAATGTTCTGAAGTTTCTGATTGTTGCGGGCGTTTTTTCTATCGTTTTGATTGATCCATCCGTCTTGTGGCATGGTAAAAAATTACTTCAAACCATCTAGATACTTGATTAAACCCAAGTGCCTAGCCCCGGTAGCAGCGTAAATCCTTTTTATCCTGAACTCGTTTGAGAATCCTCCGAAAAACTACTGGTTCTTGAAACGAGCTCAGGATAAAAAGATTGCAGCGAATAACGGGAACAGCTCCTTATCAAATTAATAAACCTATCTTTGCACCAAATTTACAGTAGTTATGAATAAGAAGGAAGGCAATAACAAGCGAGCGAGTTCAAGACCAAGTTCGAACAAGCCCACTCGAGGCAAATCCGAACAGAGCGCAGCTAAACCTGCCATGGCAAAACGGGCACAAGGACCGAAGAAAGTAAAATCCAATACGACGCCAGTTGACGCTACAAAACCGGAGAAAAGACCGAATCAAGCCCCAAAAAGACCGAAAGTTTCGGACGAAATTCGATTGAATAAATATATTTCCAATTCAGGTGTTTGCTCTCGTCGCGATGCCGATATCTATATACAATCAGGAAATGTAAAGGTTAACGGAGTTCCTGTCACAGAAATGGGATATAAAGTGAAACCTGGAGATGTCGTTAATTTTGATGGTGCAATCTTGACTCCTGAAAAAAAAGAGTATATTTTGTTGAACAAACCCAAGAACTTTACCACTACATCAGATGAAGGTCAGGAAGATCGCAATGTCCTTGAATTAGTGCGTGGCGCCACAAAAGCAAAATTGGCACCGGTTGGCAGAATGGATAAAAACACTACTGGTCTTTTGCTGTTTACCAATGATACCGATTTGATTCGGAAATTTAGTTTGCCCAATCAGAAGTCATCGAAAATTTATCAGGTTTCGTTAGACAAAAATTTAAAGTACGAAGATTTAGAAAAGATTTCTGGCGGTGTAACACTAGACGGACATCGTCTTTTTATTGAGGAAATTAGCTATATTGAGGATCAACCGAAAACTGAAATCGGTCTCAAATTGCGCACTGCTAATGTGAAAGTAGTTCGCGCCATTTTTGAGCATTTTAAATACGATGTTTTGCGCATTGACCGAGTTGCTTTTGCCGGATTGACCAAGAAGAATTTACCTCGAGGAAACTGGCGCTTTTTAACCGAACAAGAAATCATTAACTTGAAAAATGTATAAAGAACTCCAAGTATTGGAGATTTGAATTCCTGCTGCTGTAGCGGGAATTTTATTTTAGAAAAACTATGACAGGACAACAAAATCTATCAATAGCACACAAGTGGTTTGAGGCTTTCAACCATCACAATTTGGAACAATTGCTCTCTTTATATGATGACGACGCAGAACATTTTAGTCCAAAGCTAAAAATCAAAAAGCCGGAAACAAATGGTTTTGTAAAAGGAAAATTGGCTTTACAGGCATGGTGGCATGATGCTTTTGAAACGATTCCGACTTTGCAATATGTTGTTACATCGCTCACCGCTGACGATAATCGTGTATTTATGGAATATGTGAGAAAAGTCGAAAACGAAGCAGATCTCCTTGTCGCAGAAGTCCTGGAAATCAAAGATGGAAAGATTGTGTTTTCGCGCGTATATCACGGCTAAAATAAAAAAAGCTTCTCAATGAGAAGCTTTTTTTGTGCGGATAATAGAAGTATAATCTATCGATTAACAAGAATAAACAATATTCAATTAAAAACACACATCCCTTTATTTACAATAAATAGCAGAGTTTATTAAATTAATTAAATTTAATTAAACATCAGTAAGTTTAAATATTTGGGGTAGTTATTGGGGTAGTTACTATTTTATTTAGTATTTTTGATAAAAATATTAAAGATGGCTACAGGGCGTTACAAAATTCAAAAAGACAATGATTGGAATGCAATTTTCTACAGATTCAAACAGGGAGGAAAATTTGACATTATCACTTCGATAGGTATTCAAATCCCCAAAGGTCGATGGAGCGATTCAAAGCAAGAAGTCTTACCAACGCCTCTGGTAAAACACAAAGACATTAATATTAAGCTAAAAGAATTTAATTCCTTTGTTATAAAGGAATACGAAACAACAAAATTAATAGATGAATTAACTCTAATAAATTCAAAATGGTTAAAAGAAAAAATTGATATTTTCTTTACAAGAGAATCAAAATATGAAGAAGTAAATTACCAACAATTTTTTACCCATTTTATTGAGCAGTTTATTGAAGAAAGCAAAACAAAGAAAAGCAGAAATAATACCCCAATTAAAAAACGAACCATTCAGCACTACAACACTACTTTAGTAAAAATTAAAAATTTTGAAGAACATATAGGGAAAACACTTAAATTAGACGACATTAA
>CANHBE010000262.1 GCA_947458575.1 Flavobacteriaceae bacterium
CAATTGTGTCGGGGCCTGTGGCATCGGTCTTGAATTTCTTCAGGTAGGGAAACAACTTACTATTTACAAAGTCGCTGAGGTCATCACCACTCAGGGCCTTATGATGATCGAGTAAGCCTTTCTTATCTTTTGGTGCAGCCCATACTTCCCAGCGGTATTGTTTTCCAATGATCTCATCGTAGCCCTTACCAGACAACTCTGCTTTGGCCTTCTTGTCCTTCTCCAGGTCATCGAGGTATTTAAGAAAGAGTATCCAGGAGGTCTGCTCCACGTAATCCAGTTCGCTGCCGCAACCGGCATCTTTGTGGAGTATGTCATCAATGTTTTTGAAGGTTTGCTCGAACATGATATTTTAGGATATTTTGGAATTCAGTAAAGTTACTATTCTAATGATATGGGCAATGAACCTTTTTTTTTGCTAACACCTTTCCTTTAGTTTTCATTGTATCCAAATTGTCTCGTTTGTAAAATTTCTTTCCACCAACTTTCTCTATCAATTATAGCTTGGTCGTCAGTTGTTGATTTGTAGATGTCGAGAATTGAGTATCTAAAGTTCTGCTTAATATGGTAAAAAGTTAACTGTTTAAGTCCAACATTTCCACCGTGTCCACTTTTTACATAGGCTCTCCAACGTCCTAAGATCATATTTTCTCCGTATGCCGAACCCACATACATTTTTCCGTTTGAGATGTCGGTCATTAAGTAAACTCCTTTTTGATTTTGAAGGGCTGTTTTCCAGTTGTCTTTTTCAATAAGTCTAGACAATTCATTCCAACAAACATTTACTTTATCATAACCTGGAAAGATGTCGTTATCAAAAATATCAGGCAAGATTTGTTCAACTTCACATTCGTCCATAACTGAACTTGCAAGACGAACCAAATTTTGCGATGTGTTTTTGTATCTAACAATCAAACGTCCAAAGTATTTTTCATACTCTGATAATATTTCATACTCATATCCAATTGCACTGAGTTTGTCTAAATCTTTAGTGATCTTTCCAACATGGAAGAGTAGCCATGAATTATCTTTAATCCGTGCAAGTCCAACTGTAATTTGACCTTCTTTATAGGATTTCTGTCCTTTATAATTCCAGTAATGGTCTCCAAGTAAACGATAAGATGCTTCGCTATCTTTGAATATCTCTATTGGATTCCATTTAGCTCCCGATTTTGTAATAAATCTAACTTTTACATTCTCCAAGTCTGTTAAATTCAAAATGTCATTAAGCTTAATCATATTTACAAAGCCCGAGTTTTATTTCTTTGAGGTCTTTTTTTCGTCAGAGAAAATTACGCACAACGTTTGTGCTTCTGCAGTAGCGCGCTTCCGCAGCCGCGTCCTGTCCCCGACACTAAACGTGGAACGAAGATAGCACTTATAGCTTACACGTCACCGCGCTATTGCAGAAGCATTTTGTTGCCAGTAGTGTTCAATCGCTTGATTTACCAAGATTTTTTTTCTCGTCAATTTCAATCTTTTTCTCACTAGATTTTAATATAAATTTCTTTTGGATGGGATAGATACTGCTCATTAGTCCTATGCCTTGACTATCATTTTTTATTAGTTCCGAAAGTGATTGCAGGGGGTGAATGTTTGCCAGTAAAGGTTGAATTTTAATGCTTTTTATTTGATCCCTCATTTTTGTCCACTCTTCTTGACTAATATTTTGTTGCTCAACTTTTTTATTTAACTCATCGATTGTTTCTTTTTGTTTTAAAATTTCCACTTCTCGTCTTTTTAATTGGAGTTGTAAATTTTTGATGAATGATCCCATTTCGTCAGCACTTCCAGAGAGTCGGTTGAAAATTAAAAGAAATTGATTTAAAATCTGATTGTCTAATTCGTACGGATATCTAATCTGATGGTCAATTTCACTCCATGCTTCTTCAAAAATTGTCCTTACTTGAATTTCCGTAAGATGCTCTATCTTTTCTGGTTTTGATTTTACAATAAAATGAATTGATCGATAACCAAAAGGATGTTCTTTTATGACGCAGCCTTGCTCTTGAAAACTTTCTAAATGAGTTGACTCATCTCCCTTTCTAAAATAAGCAGTTGGCGGCTCATGCAAATCAAATGTCTCTGTAATGTATTTATGAATAGGTATCCATGATTCTTTAAACAAATGAATTGCTCTAACTCCGACTAAGTCAGTGATTTCGTTTGTGTAATTGTCAAAAGTTATCTGTCGCTGGGGATCTTCTATCTTCTTTCTAATAATCTTTTCAATTACGTGATACGAATCCTTTACTCGAAACCTAACTGAATGGACTTTTTTTGTTTTTAAGATCGAGTTTATCAAGTATTGACCAATTTCATTCAAACTTGGAATTCGCTTGGAATAATCATCATGTATCTTAGTCAACTCCTTCCAATCAAGCCCTATCCCTTTAAATTTTTCTCGGTCGATATTGTATAAATCAAGAAAGTGCCCTTCAGGAATTAATACTTTTTGTTGTTCTTCCATTAGATTTAACGTCTAGTTAATAGCTCTTAGATTTGTCTCAAACATAACCGGCAACTATTGTATTTTACGCAACTGTTTTTCGTCAATACTATAAACTGTGTTTACGCAATAGTTATTTATCCTTGGCAATGTAGCCCATCCTTCTCAACAAAAAAACGGGGAAAACCACGTTTTTTAAGAGGGAAAAAATGTGTAGTGAAATTGTCTGCACTATGATTTTTTTGATTTATGTGATGGCCTTGATTTCTTTTGCGCTATTGAGTTGTGTTTGCTTTGGCCTTCGTTTAGTTGGAGTGCTGTTTTGGCATTCAGGCTAGTTACTACTTTCTTGCCTGTTTTGGCTTCCAGCTCAAGGCGGGCTACCTTGGCAACGTTGCCACCCTGCTTGGCCACACGCTTACTGTCATCAAAAGATTTCGGGTTCACGGCTTGCGAGATATCTTTGGTAGAGGCTTCGGCCAGCATGTTTAGAATCAACTCGGTGTTGGTCATGCCTGCGTGCCGGAATGCCGCACTTCGGCATGCAGGCATGTTGTCGCGCAGGTTCTCTTTCTTCAGGCCCTTCAGCACCTTGTATTCTTTGGTGGTTTTGTCGGCCCAGGCTTTGGTGATAATATCGGTTAGGGTAGCAAACTGTACACCTTCATTAAGGCCACGCTTGCGCCATTCATCGGTCAATTCTTTTCGTATTTCAATGCTTTTAAGGCGTTGGTTAATCCAGTTTTCAGAATAACCTAGTTTCAGATATTGTTCTAACGCCCTGTCAATACTCAGCTCGGGATCCTGCATTTCATCAAGCCTATCAGAAGCTACCTCAGCCAGCCATAGTTTAAAAGGCTCTGCCTTTGGCGAGGGGATGGATTGAACTAACCGGAAGAGTTGTTCGGCATCGGCAACATCCGTTAAACGCATTTTGCCGTCTGGTGCAAGTATTTTCAAACCGTTACAGTTTGTAACGGTTTCATTTCCTTCGTCTTTTAGGCGTTTTTTTAAAACACGCCAATAGACCTGCGGGTTAGGACTATGGGTAAGGACAGAAATTACATCAACTATTGAGATGTACCATTTTTCTTGCTCGTCATCCCAAAGACTTCTTACTTGTTTGTCTTCAAATATTTTTATCTCGTTTTTCTTTTTCATAGTTCAATATAAATTCTGATTAGAGGAATTGCTACATGCGCTACGTGATTTTTGCTACGTGTTTCTCTTCGTTCTTTTATGGAAAGTTACGCCACAATTCACTCTTATAAAACGGGGAAAACCACGTTTTTTAAGAGCGAAAAAATGTGTAGTGAAATCTTGTTCCTGACGCTTCGGTCAGGACAAGGCTTTTATACTTACTGTCAGAGCTGGTAGCCCTGACGCTGCGGTCAGGACAAGCCCTGACGCTTCGCTAGCGCTGCGGTCAGGGCAAGTCCAGACGCTTCGCTAACGCTACGGTCAGGGCAAGTCCAGACGCTACGCTATCGCTACAGTCAGGACCGGAATTTGTAAGTGTTGAGAAAGCTGCGTGAGGGATCCTGACGTTCCGCTATCGCTACAGTCAGGAGCGGAAAGCCCACAGGG
>CANHBE010000263.1 GCA_947458575.1 Flavobacteriaceae bacterium
AAAAGTCGTAATAACTGTTCATTGCAAATTGAGGTTATTTAATCTAAATTTGCCCGAACAACTACAACTATAACTACAATGATTCATTTCTTCGGAAACGAAAGTGAAACCGTTTTTGCTGTACAGACGCAAAACGAACTTTCGGCAGAAACCATTTCAAAATTAAACTGGCTTTTTGGTAATGTCAATCAAATAGAAAAATCCGTACTCGCGGATTTTTTTGTTGGTCCACGTGCCACCATGATTACGCCTTGGAGCACGAATGCGGTTGAGATTACTCAAAACATGGGGATTTTTGGAATCATTCGCATAGAAGAATTTCAGAGCGTAACAGCTGATTTTTCTGATTTCGATCCGATGCTGTCACAAAAATATTCGGAATTAAATCAAGAGATTTTTACCATCAATATCCAACCGGAGCCCATTATCGAAATTGATGATATAGCTGCTTATAATCAAAAAGAAGGATTGTCCTTAAGTTCTGATGAGGTTGATTATCTCCATGCGCTATCCATAAAAATTGGTAGAAAGCTAACTGACTCAGAAGTTTTTGGCTTTTCACAAGTCAATTCCGAACATTGTCGTCATAAGATTTTCAACGGAACCTTTATCATTGACGGAAAGACAAAAGAATCTTCTTTATTTAAGTTAATCAAAAAAACGTCTGCTGAAAATCCGAATGATATTGTTTCTGCCTACAAAGACAATGTGGCTTTCATTAGAGGACCAAAAGTGCAGCAATTTGCACCTAAATCGCCCGAAAAGCCCGATTTTTATGAGGTAAAAGAATTTGATTCGGTCATTTCACTAAAAGCAGAAACCCATAATTTCCCAACCACCGTAGAGCCATTCAACGGTGCAGCCACCGGTTCGGGAGGTGAAATTCGAGATCGTTTGGCTGGTGGACAAGGTTCGTTACCCTTAGCCGGCACTGCAGTTTACATGACTTCCTATTCGCGTTTACAAAAGAACAGAACTTGGGATGAAAATTTACCGGAGAGAAAATGGTTGTATCAAACACCATTGGATATCTTAATCAAAGCGTCCAATGGCGCATCAGATTTTGGAAATAAATTCGGGCAGCCACTCATTACGGGCTCGCTGTTAACTTTCGAAAATAGAGAAAACAACAGAACATTGGGCTACGACAAAGTCATCATGCAAGCCGGTGGTATCGGATTTGGAAAATTAAACCAATCGCTCAAACACAAACCTAAAGTTGGCGATAAAGTGGTAATACTCGGTGGCGAAAATTATAGAATTGGCATGGGCGGTGCTGCTGTTTCCTCCGCAGATACCGGCGAATTTAGTTCCGGTATTGAATTAAATGCCATTCAACGATCGAATCCTGAAATGCAAAAACGAGTAGCAAATGCTATTCGAGGTTTGGTCGAAAGTGACGTCAATCCGATTGTTTCGATTCACGATCATGGAGCGGGCGGTCATTTGAATTGTCTTTCCGAATTGGTAGAAGAAACCGGCGGACTAATCGACCTAGATAAACTCCCAGTGGGCGATCCAACTTTGTCTGCGAAAGAAATAATCGGGAACGAATCGCAAGAGCGAATGGGATTGGTAATCGGTTCTGAAGATATTGAACTATTGCAAAAAATCGCTGATCGGGAACGTTCACCGATGTATCAAGTTGGAGATATAACCGGCAATCATCGTTTTACTTTTGAGTCAAAAACAACGGGTTCGAAACCCATGGATTTTGCAGTAATTGACATGTTTGGTAGTTCCCCAAAAGTGATGATGAATGATATCACGATTGATAGAAAATACGATGCCCTAACGTATTCAGTAGAAAAAATTGAAACGTATATTCAACAAGTCTTGCAACTCGAAGCAGTCGCTTGTAAGGATTGGTTAACCAACAAAGTTGATCGTTGCGTTGGAGGGAAAGTTGCGAAACAACAATGTGCCGGTCCATTGCAACTGCCATTGAACAATGTTGGCGTGATGGCGTTAGATTTTCAAGGAAAAGAAGGCGTTGCCACTTCCATCGGACACGCTCCTATTGCGGCCTTAATTGATCCAATAGCGGGAAGCAGAAATGCTATTGGCGAAGCTTTGTCGAACATTATTTGGGCTCCAATTAAAGATGGCATAAAGGGAATTTCTCTGTCGGCCAATTGGATGTGGGCTTGCAAAAACGAAGGTGAAGATGCAAGATTATACGCGGCGGTAAAGGGCTGTTCTGACTTTGCCATCGAATTGGGAATCAATATTCCGACGGGAAAAGATTCGCTTTCGATGAAGCAAAAATATCCAAACGAAGAAGTCATTGCGCCGGGAACTGTCATCATTTCTGCTGGCGGAAATTGCACTGATATTACTAAAGTTGTAGAACCTGTTTTGCAAATAAATGGCGGTTCGATTTATTATATCAATTTATCGCAGGACGATTTCAAATTAGGTGGCAGTTCATTTGCTCAGATTTTGAATCAAATTGGAGATAATGCGCCGACAATTAAGGATTCGGATTTATTCAAACGCACTTTCAATACCATTCAAAACTTAATCCTCGACAATCAAATTGTTGCCGGACATGACATCGGTAGCGGTGGCTTGATTACGACACTTTTGGAAATGTGTTTTGCGGATGTTAATATTGGAGCAAACATCGATTTGACTGTTTTTGATGAAAATGATGCCATTAAAATTCTCTTTGCTGAGAATATCGGAATCGTCATACAAGCCAAAGAAGATTCCGTTTTCGAAAGTGTATTGAAAAACAATGCTATTCCGTTTTGCAAAATAGGAACGGTTACAGCAAACGATAATCTGCAACTCAAAACCTACAACTCACAACCTACAACCTACAACCTAGTAGTTTCAGTTTACCGCGATATTTGGTTCGAAACCTCTTTCCTACTCGATCAGCATCAAACCAAGAATAATCAAGCGCAAGTGCGATTCAACAATTATAAAAACCAACCGTTAAATTATACTTTCCCGGTTCATTTTAGCGGTAAAAAGCCAATTTTTGATTCAACTAAACCGCGACCGAAAGCAGCCATTATTCGTGAAAAAGGAAGTAATTCCGAACGTGAAATGGCTCATGCGATGTACCTTGCGGGGTTTGACGTAAAAGATGTGCATATGACTGATTTGATCTCCGGACGAGAAGATTTGAAGGACATTCAATTTATTGGAGCCGTTGGCGGATTTTCAAATTCTGATGTATTGGGTTCAGCTAAAGGATGGGCCGGCGCATTTTTGTACAATGAAAAAGCGAAAAGTGTTTTAGATCATTTTTTCGAGAGAAAAGACACGCTATCCGTTGGAATTTGCAATGGTTGTCAATTATTTATGGAATTGGAAGTCATTTATCCTGAGCATGAAACTCACGGCAAAATGAAGCATAATGACAGTCACAAGCACGAAAGTATATTCACTTCTGTAAAGGTGCAGGAAAACAATTCGGTCATGTTGTCTTCACTAGCCGGAAGTACGTTGGGCGTTTGGGTTTCGCATGGTGAAGGTAAATTTGATTTGCCTTATGAAGAAAATCAATATCACATAGTAGCGAAATATGGATATGAAAATTACCCAGCCAATCCAAACGGATCCGACTATAATACTGCGATGTTATGCGATAAAACAGGAAGACACTTGGTAATGATGCCACATATTGAGCGCTCTATCTTTACTTGGAATTGGGCGCATTATCCTAAAGATCGAAAAGACGAAGTTTCACCATGGCTGGAGGCTTTTGTGAATGCCAGAAAATGGATTGAAAACAATTAACTTATGAATCGTACAAGATGAAAATGAAAAAAAATTTAATCGCAATACTGCTTATGTTTTTTGGCATCAGTCACGCGCAATATTCTGTTACAGAAATCCAAACGAAATCAGGATCAACGTACATCACGAGTTTTATTGATTATCCGATAGATGGGACTTATTTGTTTAATGGTGGTGAACCTATCGTTCAGTTGAATGTTAACGGGACTGGATTCTACCAACTACATGGACAAGAAAAGCGCCCAGTGGTCTGGGGATTCGAATGTTTGCA
>CANHBE010000264.1 GCA_947458575.1 Flavobacteriaceae bacterium
ATCCGTCGGAACTAAGATTCTTTTCATAGTTTAATGGTAAGAAATTTTTATAATCGGTTTTTAAAATGATGCAATAAAAGTAATATTTTTTTTTTACAACCAACAATCATTTTCAAAATATAAAAAAAAACACTATATTTGCGCGGTTATTTATTAAAAGTTAAATAATGAGGGAAGCCACTGCTTCCCTCTTTTTATACAAAATATGACGTTTAAAGATCATGTGCTTCAGTTGTTAAACGAAGGTCTTGCGGGAAAACCCTCACTCTTCTTAATTGATTGTACGATTACCGATGCTTTTAAAATCATGGTTACTCTTGATGGTGATTATGGCGTTCAACTACAAGACTGTATTGATATCAGTAGAGCGATTGAACATAATTTAGACCGTGAGGAACAAGACTTTTCGCTTGAAGTAGCCTCTGTAGGAGTAGGAAGTCCATTGAAATTAGTGCGTCAATATGTAAAAAACGTAGGAAGAATATTAATTGTAAAATTAGCCACAGAAACAATCGAAGCCCAATTGGTTGAAGCTAATGAGAATTTTATAACTTTAGCTTGGGAAGCTAGAGAACAAAAGAAAATAGGAAAAGGTAAAGAAACAGTTCAAAAAAAACGTGAAATACCTTATTCAGACATTAGAGAAGCAGTTGTTACAGTAAAATTTTAATTTAAAAGTTGGCATGGAAAATTTAGCATTAATCGATTCATTTTCAGAGTTTAAAGACGACAAACTAATTGATCGTGTAACGCTTATGGCGATTTTGGAAGATGTATTTAGAAATGCATTGAAGAAGAAGTTTGGGTCTGATGAAAATTTTGATATCATTATAAACCCTGATAAGGGTGATATGGAAATTTGGAGAAGAAGAGTTATCGTAGCAGATGATGATTTAGATTTGGAAAATGAAGAAATAACACTTACAGAAGCAAGAAAAATTGAACCGGATTTTGAAATCGGAGAAGAAGTTTCTGAGGAAGTGAAATTGATCGATTTGGGCAGAAGAGCTATTTTGGCTCTCCGTCAAAACCTAATTTCAAAAATACACGAACACGACAACACCAATCTTTACAAACAATTTAAAGATTTGATAGGTGAGATTTACACTGCTGAAGTACATCATGTGCGACCTCGCGTAGTGATTCTAGTTGATGATGACGGCAATGAAATAGTATTGCCAAAAGAGAAACAAATACCTTCAGACTTTTTTAGAAAAGGTGATAACGTAAGAGGGATCATCGAAAATGTCGAATTAAAAGGAAATAAACCACAAATTATTATGTCCAGAACTTCAGATAAGTTTTTGGAAAAATTATTTGAGCAAGAAATTCCGGAAGTGTTTGACGGACTCATAACAGTAAAGAAAGTAGTTCGAATTCCGGGGGAGAAAGCCAAAGTTGCCGTTGATTCATACGACGACCGAATCGATCCTGTCGGAGCATGTGTGGGTATGAAAGGTTCCCGAATACATGGAATCGTAAGAGAGTTAGGTAATGAAAACATCGATGTAATCAATTACACAAACAACATTCAATTGTATATCACAAGAGCCTTAAGTCCGGCAAAAGTTTCTTCTGTAAAGATAAACGAAGAAACCAAGAGAGCTGAAGTGTTTTTAAAGCTGGAGGAAGTTTCGAAAGCAATTGGTCGTGGAGGTCACAATATCAAGTTAGCAGGTTTGTTGACAGGTTACGAACTTGATGTCATTCGTGAAGGTGCTATTGCAGAAGAGGAAGACGATGTTGAATTGACAGAGTTTTCAGACGAGATAGATGGTTGGATTATCGACGAATTTGCGAAAATTGGACTTGATACAGCTAGGAGTATTCTCAAACAAGATGTTGACGACCTTGTTCGCCGAACAGATCTTGAAGAAGAAACTATCTTGGATGTGATGCGTATTTTGAAGGAAGAGTTCAATTCATAGAATCGCATCAAAACAAAAAAAGTACAAATAAAAGATTTTATGTCTGAAGAAAGAGTAATAAGAATTAATAGGGTTTTAAGAGAGTTTAATATCTCGTTGGAAAGAGCCGTTGATTATCTAAAAGATAAAGGAATTGTAATCGATGCAAATCCAAACGCCAAGATTTCTGACTTAGAATATGGAATTCTCCAAGATCAATTTGCAGGCGATAAAGGCAACAAGGAAGCTTCAAAAGAAGTAGGGGAAGAGAAGAGAAAAGAGAAAGAAGCATTGCGACTGGAAAGAGAACGCGAAGTTGAGGAAAAGCGAAAACTCGACGAAGAGCGCCAAAGAAGTGAAGTTATCAAAGCTAAAGCCGTTGTCACTGGTCCTAAACAAGTAGGTATAATCGACTTAAATAAGGAGGTTGCCAAAAAACCAGGGACTGAAACACCGAATTCAGACAAATCAATACCATCACAAAGTAACGAAGTAACAACACCGATTGTTGAGGTCTCAGAAGTTGACAATAGTGGTCCGATTGAAGAAGCAATAACTACACAATACCAAAAGTTGTCTGGAACAACTTTAACCGGACAGACAATTGATTTGTCACAATTCGATAAACCCAAAAAGAAGAAAGAAGAACCGAAAATTGTTCCAAACAAGCCTTCTAGTTCGTCAGATGCAAACAAGAGCAAAAGAAAACGTATTCCTACAAAACCAGGTGACAATAGACCAATGTCTGATGGTGGAGCCAACAAATTTTCTCCAGGTGGAGCAGGTAATGCAGCTAACAGAGGAGCAAAACCAGGTTTTGTGAAAGGGAATAGACCGGCAATTGTTGCAAAGGTTGAACCAACAGAAGAAGAGGTTAAAAATCAGATTAGAGAGACTTTAGAAAAACTTCAAGGAAAAGGAGGAAAATCTAAGGCCGCCAAATACAGAAGAGACAAACGCGAAACACACCGCCAGAAATCTGACGATGAGCAACGGGCGTTAGAAGAGGGTAGTAAAACGCTGAAAGTGACAGAATTTGTGACAGTTGGTGAGATAGCTACGATGATGGATGTGCCAATTACAAAGGTAATTGGAACTTGTATGGCGCTTGGTATCATGGTGACCATGAATCAACGACTAGACGCAGAAACCCTAACAATTGTGGCGGATGAATTTGGCTATGATGTTGAATTTGTTACTACTGAATTAGAAGATGCACTGCAAGTTGAAGAAGATCGCGAAGAAGACTTGGTTCCACGTGCGCCTATCGTTACAGTTATGGGACATGTCGATCACGGAAAGACATCTTTGCTGGATTATATCAGAAAAGAGAATGTGATTGCAGGGGAATCAGGAGGTATCACACAACATATCGGTGCTTATGGCGTAAAGCTTGACAATGGGCAAAAGATCGCGTTCCTAGACACGCCGGGACACGAGGCATTTACTGCCATGCGTGCTCGTGGAGCTCAGGTCACCGATATTGCAATCATTGTAATTGCGGCCGACGACGATATAATGCCTCAAACTAAAGAGGCAATCAGTCATGCGCAGGCAGCTAACGTTCCAATTATTTTCGCCATCAATAAGATAGATAAACCAAATGCGAATCCGGAGAAAATAAAAGAGCGTTTGGCTGGTATGAATCTCCTTGTGGAAGATTGGGGTGGAAAGATCCAATCACACGATATTTCAGCAAAATCTGGAATCGGAGTAAAGGAACTTCTGGAAAAAGTGCTTTTGGAAGCAGAAATACTTGACCTTAAAGCAAATCCTAACAAATTGGCGTCAGGAACCGTTGTTGAGGCATTTTTGGACAAAGGGAAAGGATATGTTTCAACCATATTGGTTCAGAATGGTACTTTGAAAGTAGGAGATTATATGTTGGCAGGAAAGCATCATGGCAAAGTAAAAGCGATGCAGGATGAAAGAGGTCACATTGTCAAAGAAGCCGGTCCGTCAACGCCTGTATCAGTATTAGGTTTGGATGGCGCCGCTACAGCTGGAGATAAGTTCAGCGTATTCGAAGATGAGAGAGAGGCCAAAGCAATTGCCGCGAAGCGAACACAGTTGATGCGCGAACAATCGGTGCGTACACAAAGACATATTACATTGGC
>CANHBE010000265.1 GCA_947458575.1 Flavobacteriaceae bacterium
AGGGATATGAAGCTGTTAGTAAATCGCAACTTTTACCGAGTTTAGATGTAGGCTTATTGATGCGCTGTATTAATACAGAAAATCATGCTCAAGCACTGCGGGAATTTAGAGCAGGGATAAAAATTATTGAATCAACATAACCATATAATACTAAATCCGTTGAGTATAGGCTACATATCAGGAGAGGCAATAGGCAATGAGCAAAAGGAGCAATATATAATGAGTCTTTAATAACCAGATTTAGTATTAAACAAAAGATATCAAGATAAATTAAATAATCTTCACTCATTTTTAGTCGATAGGGAAACTGGGTATAGCAGCACTGACTGACTGCATTAATTTGATGGTTTCGCCAAAGCAACGACTATCATAAGAATAGTGCAGTATTTCCTCTCAAGTGGACTCACAGTCAGCACAGCGCAATCCTTGCAGTTGAAAGGTCAGTTGTTCCATCGGTTTTTTCTCAACGAGGATTCTTCTGGGATAACGAGTTCCACAACATTCCCCCTTTTGGTAAGGTAACTGCCCACCCTACTACTGTATTATATGCTAAATTTTAGGATAAATTTAGTAGGTAAAGGGTTTATTTAAATCGTATTGACAATGCCAGAAATCGGACCTGAATCAGAACAATCCTCCCTGTCTCAACCGGACGCAAGGATTACGGAACGTCGAGCAGCAAGACAAAGAAGAATTGAAACTATCCTCAAATTGGCCGGGTTGCCTAGTGGAGGAGTGGGAATTGCCGTGACTATCAATTTTCTTCGCAATGGGCAATGGATAGAAGCTAGTGTATCAGGATTGGTCAGTATCGCTGTTATTTTTCTGGCGATTGGAGGAAAATTTGCCAAAAATGTTATTAACCTAGTTTTCGATAAAGTAGAAACAAGATTGGAACAGAAAACGGATACTCTGGCTGATTTAATTGTTAATTGGCTGGAAAATTTCGCAATTCAATTTTGGTGGCAATTAACCGCAAAGTTTCAAGTAAAGTATTATAAAACTTTAGTTTATCTCTATCGTACTTATCAAACTCAAGGCTTAAAAACACCTGGTAACTTTATTCTCGATCTTGAAAATGTCTATATCCAGTTACGATTTTTACCTCAGAGTCTAGACAAGGTATCTTCGGCTATTATTTCTCAACAAGAAACCACAAGCAATTTAAAAAATATTTGGGATTTTTTAGCACAAACTACCACACAATCTGCTTATAAACGCATTGCTATTTTAGGCGCACCAGGTTCAGGAAAAACCACTTTATTAAAGCATATCGCCCTAACATACGCTCAAAACAAGCAAAGCCGTCAGCATCGCAAAGCACCTAAATTAATTCCGGTATTACTGATACTTCATACTCTTAGTAAAGAGATTATCCATCAAGAATCATCTAGTTTGGCACAAATTATTACTGAACAATTAAAAAGCCCAACATTACCCCTCAAGCTCAATCCGCAGCTTCAATGGTTTGAAGAGCAATTAAAAGAGGGTAAATGCTTGATTATGTTTGATGGATTAGATGAAATCGCCAAAGAAAGTGACCGCCAGCAGGTTAGTCAATGGATAGACAAGCAAATGCAGGTTTATCCTGAAACTACTTTTATTATCACTTCGCGCCGTCATGGTTATCAAGCTGAATGGTTACAACAAATTAGAACTTTTCTCGAAGTTCAGTCTTTTAACCTAAAACAAGTTGAAAGGTTTTTTCAGAATTGGTATTTACAAAATGAAATATTGCGCCAAGTGCGAAAGGAAGATCCAGGTTTACGCGCAGAAGCACAAAGAAAAGCTAATGATTTAATGGAGAGAATCAAAAATTCTGCTCCTTTAGCAGCAATGGCACTCAATCCTTTATTATTAACTATGATTGCTACAGTTCATGATAATCGAGGAGCGTTGCCAGGAAATCGCGTAGAATTGTATGCAGAAATTTGTGAGGTCTTATTGACAAGGCGAATAGAAGCTAAAGGAATGACTGATTCTATCAAACTAAATTTAACTCAGAAAAAAGCAGTATTACAGGTATTAGCTTTAGAGTTAATGAAAAGGGGAATCCGTGAGTTTTCCTTAGCTCAAGGTCAAGAAATTATCAAAAGTTCTTTAGCAGCAGTAGCTAAGACGGAAGTTAAACCCGAAGACTTTTTTGAGAATATTGAAAAAATTTCGGGTTTATTGACCAAAAAAGATGACAGTTTTTATATTTTTGCTCACCTCAGTTTTCAGGAATATTTAGCCTCAGTTCAAATCCAAGAATTAAATCAAGAAGATTTATTGATTCAAAACATAAATCATAATTGGTGGGCGGAAACAATTCGTTTATATGCGGCAAAAAATGATATTAGTAATCTAATTCTTGCGGCAATAAATAATCCTAATATTACCTCAATTAGTCTAGCGATGGATTGCTTAGAAGAAGGCAAAAGTTGTTCGCCAGAAGTGAGACAAAGGTTTAATCAATTATGGATACAAGGATGGGAAAACCGATGACAGAGACAGTCAATTTTGAGTTACTCGCTCATGTTCAACTCTCCAGAAGATTGAGTAAGCTGATTCCTCTTGATGATAGTATCGCCATTGATATTAGCTATATTACCTGTGCAGAGTATCAGCTATTTATTGATGAAAAGAAAAAACTTGGTAAAAATCATCAGCTTCTTGATTGGAAAACCGATTCAGTTGTATCTGAAGATATTTTAAAGCCGATTACTGGTGTGAAAGCCAGTGACGCTGAAGCGTTTTGTGAATGGTTAACCCAACATCCACAGCATTTTAAACCAGAATTTAAGTATAGAATTCCTACTCTACAAGAAGCCGAGGAATTTTTACCAATGGAAACAGAGGAGGAAAATTTAGTCGGTTACTGGTGTCAGGAAAACTTAACATCAAAAATGGTTTATTTAGAGCCAGAAAAGTGGCTAAAGATTAAAGAAAAAATCTTGTTTTTTTCAAAAGAGAAACTTGGTAAAGTAATGGATGGCATGATTGGTCAATTTTTATATCAATTTTCGCTATATAAATTGTTGCCATTTTGGACTAAGCTTGAGCTTGTGCTTGGGCTTGTGCTTGTGCTTGGGCTTGGGCTTGTGAATGGGCTTGGGCTTGGTCTTCAGCTTGGGCTTGTGCTTGTGCTTGTGCTTGGGCTTGTGCTTGGGCTTGGGCTTGGGCTTATGGTTCGGGTTGTGCTTGAAACTCAATCACTGGTTGAGTTTGTGCTTGGGCTTGTGTTTGTGGTTGGGCTTGTGCTTGGGCTTGTGCTTGTGCTTGGGCTTGTGCTTGTGCCTGTGCTTGTGCTTGTGCTTGGGCCTGTGCTTGTGCTTCTCTTGTTTTATGTCGCTGATTATATTAATTATTGTAGGATTAGACTCAATTTAAATCTCGACCCTATCGACTGTATATCTTTGATTGTTGAAGATTATGTAAGTTGTCTTAATATTCAAATGCTTTATCCCTATATTTACAATTTATCCTCATGGCAGAAACTCATAAATAAGATCAGTATTGCTTGGTATCTATTTCCAGATATTTACGAAGCAGCATCTAAAAATGAAGAATTATTAGAAAAGGTTAACTTAACGGTTGCAGAATGCCGAGAATTAAATTCTCAATATTTTATCACAAGGGAACAAGTATTTAACCGTTTCATCGCCTCCGTATTATTAGAAGAAAGACGAGCAGGTAATATTCCTGCTTGGGAAGGAATTAGGATTGTAAGAGAAAGAATTTAATAGCGATATGAATCCTTTGAAAGACAGTATTTTTGGGAAAATGCTCTCATTTCATCAACTCAATAACCAATCTAGATGATACTGTAAACATTGTTTGAGGTCGTAGCGTTGCTTGATAGTTTCCCTCGCATTTAAACGCAGATTTTGCCAACCCTGGGGATAATTTAACACTTCATCCACGCGGTCGGCTATTTGTTGAGGAGAAAAGAAATCCACTAATAAACCATTTTCCCCATCAGTAATTAATTCTCGCACGGGGGGAGTATCGGAACCAATCAC
>CANHBE010000266.1 GCA_947458575.1 Flavobacteriaceae bacterium
AGATTGCGGAAAGATGCATTTTTGAACATGACGCTAGATTTTTATTCCGGTGCCTTAATGGCTATTGACTCTGCCAAAGCATTAGGATTGAAAGTTGATGTGAATATCTTTGATTCTCAAGAGAGTAAGATGAGTTCGAATGTAGAAAACATCATCAAAGAAAATAAACTAGAGGATTTTGATGCAGTTATCGGACCGTTTTATCAGCAATATGTAGAAAAAACTGCGGAGTTGTTAGCTCCGAAGAATGTACCGGTGATTTCACCTCTTTCCAAAGAAAAAGGCAAATCTATGTCAAACCTTTATCAGTCAATGCCATCAAGTGATTATGCTAAGAAAGCAATGTTCAACTATATGCTGTCAAAAAACGGAAATATTTTGGTAGTGAGCGACCCAAAGAGAGTTTACAACAGGGAGTTAATCACGAAGAATTTCCCGAATGTTAAGTTTGCAGCTTTACTTGATAACGGTGCCTTAGATGTTGCGAATTTCAAATCACAGTTGGTCAAAAATGTGCAGAATTTTGTTGTGTTGGAGACCGAAAGAACCGGACTGATTCTGGGCTCAACAAACATTTTGTTGAATGAGTTAACAAATTATCAAATTCAATTGGTTATAATTGAACCGAATGAAACATTGGATTTTGAAGAAGTTTCGATGAAAAGGCTTACTATTCTAAAGCTATTATATCCTTCAATGACTAAAGAAAGTAATACATCTGAAGTTACAATATTTGAAAAGAAGTACAAGGAATTAAATAAGATTTTTCCAAGTCAGTATGCAACTCGCGGTTTTGATTTAACCTTCGACACTATTCTGAGATTGACTCAAAATAGCTCTTTTGTGGCTTCGGCAAACGAAATGAAGTCAGAACGCGTTGAATGCAAGTTTCACTATAATAAAGAAACTGAAGGCGGATTTTCCAATCACGGGCTATACATTCTGGAATACCAAGACGATTTGACTGTAAAGCAAGTAAACTAATGACTTCAAAAATTTTATATCTTGGTGATTTAAGGACAAGTTGTGAACATCTTCAATCCGGTAACATCATTATTACGGATGCGCCAACTGATAATCACGGAAAAGGTGAAGCGTTTTCTCCAACAGATCTTGTAGCAACTTCGTTGGGAAGTTGTATGATTTCTATCATGGCGATTAAATCAAAAGATTTAGAGGTTGATTTAAAGAATACTGCAATCAACGTAACCAAAGTAATGCAGTCAGAACCTAGAAAGATTTCAAAAATCATTGTAGAATTTCATATTCCGGTAGATCCAATTGAAAAAAACAAAGTGATTTTGGAAAGAGCCGCAATGACTTGTCCGGTTTTACTGAGTCTCAACCCCGATATCGAAAAAGAGGTTAGGTTCAACTGGAACAGCACGATCTAAAAGATGTTGCCAAAAATTAAATGTGATTTTTGGCTTTTTATTTTTGATTACATCAGATAATATGAATGATGAGCAAAAGCAACTGATTGAACTTGCCCACGCAAAAATGCCATTTGGTAAATACGAGGGAAAGTATTTAATCGATCTACCTGAATACTACATCGTTTGGTATGGCAATAAGGGATTTCCTAAAGGTAAACTTGGCGTACAAATGCAGCAAGTTCGCGAACTGCGTTTAAATGGCCTTGAATCGCTAATTCGGAATATCAGAATGAAATTTCCAAAACCTATATAGTAGTTTTCCTGATTCATTTTGTGCACAATAAACATCCTTTATTTTGCAAATTATCTCATTTTCAAATTGGCTTTATCTCAATTAATAATTGTACTTTTGCCTCGTTTTTTTTAAGAACTACAACACAACTACAACTACAACAACAATGAATCAAACGAAGTATATTTTTGTTACAGGCGGCGTAACTTCTTCCCTCGGTAAAGGAATTATTGCAGCTTCTTTAGCAAAACTATTGCAGGCACGCGGTTATAGGACAACAATTCAAAAATTTGATCCGTATATCAACGTTGATCCGGGAACTTTGAATCCTTATGAGCATGGTGAATGCTATGTGACCGATGATGGTGCCGAAACGGATTTAGATTTAGGACACTACGAAAGATTTTTGAATGTTCCAACTTCACAAGCCAACAATGTCACAACTGGTAGAGTCTATCTGTCGGTCATTGAAAAAGAACGTCGGGGCGAGTTCCTTGGGAAAACGGTTCAGGTCATCCCACATATTACAAACGAGATAAAGGAACGGATGCAATTGCTCGGCAATTCCGGCGATTTTGATATTGTAATTACTGAGATTGGTGGAACCGTCGGCGATATAGAGTCGTTACCTTATATCGAATCTGTGCGACAGTTAGTATGGGATTTAGGTGAAGGAAACGGTATTGTAATACATCTTACACTTGTACCTTATTTAGCAGCAGCAGGTGAATTAAAGACTAAGCCCACACAGCATTCTGTGAAAACTTTGATGGAGAGTGGAATCAAAGCTGATATCTTGGTTTGTAGAACGGAACACGAACTCTCCGATGAGTTGCGTCAAAAATTAGCACTCTTCTGCAATGTAAAAAGAGAAGCTGTCATACAAGCGATTGATGCCTCAACGATTTATGAAGTGCCTAATTTGATGTTGGAAGAAGGATTAGACGTAGTTGCTTTAAAGAAACTTAACCTGCCGAAGAAAAATGTGCCGGATTTGAAGAACTGGAATGTGTTTCTCCATCGACTCAAAAATCCGAAAAATACTGTAAATATTGGTTTAGTAGGGAAGTACGTAGAACTTCAAGATTCCTACAAGTCTATACTAGAAGCATTTATTCATGCCGGGGCAATCAACGAGACGAAAGTCAATGTTGTCTCTGTTCATTCAGAACACATCGATGCGGAGAATGTTGCTGATAAAATGAGAGGTCTTGATGGCGTTTTGGTTGCACCTGGTTTTGGAGAACGCGGAATTGAAGGAAAGATCGAGGCAGTTCGCTATGCTCGAGAAAACAAATTGCCCTTTTTTGGAATTTGTCTGGGCATGCAAATGGCTGTGATTGAATATGCTCGAAATGTTTTGGGATATAAAGATGCCAATTCAACTGAAATGAATAAAGGAACGTCCCATCCTGTTATTGACTTAATGGAGGAACAAAAAAACATTACAGAAAAAGGCGGAACTATGCGCTTGGGTGCTTGGAAGTGTAAGATAAAAAAAGGAACTTTAGCTCATGCCATTTATGGTCAAACCGATATTTTGGAACGTCACCGACATCGGTATGAGTATAATAGTGACTTTGCAGATGAACTTGAAAAAGCTGGCCTTGTCTCATCCGGTGTAAATCCCGATACAAAGCTCGTTGAAATTGTAGAAATAGCAGATCATCCTTTCTTCGTGGGTGTTCAATACCATCCCGAATATAAGAGCACTGTCGCCAATCCGCATCCGATGTTTGTCAGTTTCATTGAAGCGACGGTTAGAGCAAAAAAGAAATAATTAATTAGTATATAAAAATAGAATGGAAGAGAAGAAGTTAGACCTGAATTCGATTATTGGCTTTGTGTTGATTATTGGTATCCTAATTTGGATTATGTACCAAAATCAGCCCACAGAACAAGAAATTGCCGCTGAAAAAGCAAAGAAAGAACAGGCAGCGAAAGAAGCTGCTCCAAAATCTGAAGCGGTTCAAGTTCAAGGCAATGGTGTCGTTGCAGAAGCGACCGATTCGCTTCAGTTGTCTGCATTAAAAGCTTCATTAGGAAATTTTGCATACTCTGCAGCACTTCCATCTGCAAAAGACAATTACACGACGTTAGAAAATAGTGTAATTAAACTAGTAATAGCCAACAAGGGAGGTTTTATCAAGGAAGCCATCTTAAAGAACCAGGAAAAATTCAGAAAAGGGTCGGGGCAATTGGTTTCATTGGTAAAAGACAATAATTCAGACTTCAACCTGAGTCTCATCACCAACGATAATAGAACATTGCAAACCAGAGATTTGTTTTTTGAACCTTCGATTTCAAAAGTAGGAGAGAATCAAATCGTTAGTAT
>CANHBE010000267.1 GCA_947458575.1 Flavobacteriaceae bacterium
AAATTAGCTTTCATGCTGCTCATGTGACTGAATCCTTGTCCGCTTCTTATTTCTCGAATTTGCTTGCCCCAAGGTCCGTATAATTCTACTCTTGCTCCAATTCCATTAATGTTACTTATTACACCTTCTGGTACCACGTTGAACCACTTGTTGGCGTTGCCACTGTTGTAGTATACATTAGAGCCCATTACCACATCTTGGAACCCATCATTGTTCAAGTCGCCAATGCCTCCTTCGCTAAAGGGCAAATCATAGCCTGTAAAAGTCAAGTTTCCGTTGTTGATATATAATTCCTTTCCATTCTGCCAAAGAAAATCTACCCAGCCATCATTATTGAAATCTGCGGCTTGCACTTCCCAGGAACCTACTTGCGGGGCGATTCCGGTAGAAGCATAAATATCAGTGAAAGTTCCATCTCCGTTATTCAGATAAAATTTATTTGTGTCAGATATATTGGAAAGCAAGAAATCCATGTCGCCATCGTTGTCAAAATCTTCTACTGCGGTCGACCAAGATTGCGCATTATCATTTACTCCTGCTAATGGTGCAACATCGGTGTAGGTCCCTAAACCGTCATTTTGATACAATAAGTTGATTCGTCTTGGATCATTTGGTGCTGCGCCACCTCGACATTTTGCTTCATACATGTCGATGTCGCCATCATTATCGTAGTCTGTCCAAATAGTAGCATAGTTCCCACCTTCATTGCTAGTAGGGAAAAGAGAATAGTCGAAAACTAGATTGCTATTGCCATCGTTTCTATAAGGATGATTTTGATTTACATCATGGCATACCCACAAATCTAGGTGACCATCATTATTAATGTCTACAAAATTAGACCGTTGACTAAAAATATTTTGTGGATACGCAATGATTGTGTAATCGGTTCCGTCATCATTTGCTTTCAATACAGTTACACGGCTCCCATTGCCAAGTACAATATCATTGTAACCGTTTCTGTCAAAATCGCCGGCTGCTATGCTCCAATTTGCAATGCTTACTGACGTCGCAAACGGAATAATTACTGTGTCAAATCCTCCGACCAGCTTTTGTTTATAAATGGTCATTTGGGTTTGAGCCACAATGACGATATCGTCTAATTTGTCATTGTTCATGTCGGCTACACAAACGATATTGTAATTACCCCCATAGGACTCAGCTGAAAATGTAATGCCTTGTGCACAAAGTGTAAAGCAACTGTGCAGAAATAAAAAGTAAAACGTTAATTTTTTCATATGGATGGTTTAGGTCTAATACTAATTATGGACAAGTGGTAGGCAATGAGTTGATATACTCTCTTATCAAATCGACACCTTCGTCATGAATAATCGTTCTACCGATTAAGGGCATCATTTCGGAGCCTTCATTGGTATTCATTCTATAAAACAGTTCCGATCTGCCGGCATCTCCTGCAGTGATTACATACGGATTATCAGGGATAACAAATAATGAAGGTAAGCAAATGCCAAAAGTATAGGGGTCAGTATTGCTGAAGTTTAGTCTTTGTGGAACATAATCACAATGTCCTCCGTCGCGATGACAGTGCGCGCAGTTCATATCGAGATAAGATTTAGCTCTTAGTTCGAGTGGTTTTGTTGTGTCACGCCAATCTACGGTAGAATATATAGCGTTTACGTTTGGTAAGGTGTTGTCGATATAACCAATTCGTTTCCAATATAACAGCTGATTTCTCGAAATCGAACCGTAGTTATACATTGTGTTTAGATTTTGAGGTTTTGGTCCAATCGGAGTATTTTTCTCAACGGTTTGTTGAATATTAATTTTGTGACACGTTACACACTCTGTTTGTGAAGGGATTTTGTACTCAATACTTCTGGACACATTATTTTCAGTAAAGGTGATGGGTACGAATACCCCGTTTTGATCCGTGTCGAGAAAAGCTTCCGTTTGGTCGGCATTCCATATGTAGTCATACAATTTCCACTCATCATTTTTTCTAACCAAAAGTCGGGTTTCAATAATCTTCCTTGTATTGGATGGCTGTACATTATCATAATAAAAAGTCTTAATGAATACTGTACCAATAGGAAATTCCAAAACATTATCGTCCCCGTTATAGGTGGCGCTGGTTCCTTGAGGCATCCATACAAATCTCTTTTTGTGTGCGTAGTCGGAGAATAGTGAACTAGCCGGCTCGTAAGGTATTAATTTATAGGCAGGCTTTTGGTCTCTGAGGGCACCAATAAAAAATCCGTAATCAGAGAGTCTTTGTAGGGGAACTTGATTTAAATCAATTCTCACAGGAGCTTTTATTGATCCACCATCTTTATTGCTTTCGCTTTCAAGAGATACATATTCGTCACTATCATTCAAAGCACACGAATAGAATACGAAGATTATTAATAAAGACAGGATAGAAAGTGCATAGTATTTTCTCATGATGCGTTAAAAAATGTAATTCAAAAGTATAAAAAATAGCGAAACATAAGCAAGATTACCACCAAATAAGTGTTTTCTTGGTCATATCGATAAAAAAATCACCCATTTCTTAATCTCGCAAAGAAAGGGTGATTTTCATGGTGTTACAAACGGAAGATGAATTTATTCCTTGATAAATTTTTGACTAAAGCCTTTCCCTTGTTCATTTTTTAACAATAATAGGTATGTTCCATTTTGAAGCTCTGCGACACTAAGTTTTTCTGATGTCAGAGAGGTCTCCATAATCAATCTTCCTGTTAAATCAAAAACTTGTGCCGATGTCAACTTCTCGTTAGAACCTGATCTTAAATTGATATCAAGGTATTGGTTAGTTGGATTTGGACTAA
This sequence comes from Flavobacteriaceae bacterium, assembly GCA_947458575.1. Lineage (GTDB taxonomy): Bacteria > Bacteroidota > Bacteroidia > Flavobacteriales > Flavobacteriaceae > Flavobacterium. The sequence goes on from CANHBE010000267.1 coordinate 2,787, forward strand.
TTGTGAATACAGCATTTGAATTGGCATTTATTCCTAAAGTGCTTCCTTCAGTAACCAGGAAAGTTTCATTTATTGATGGGTTTTCGAAAGTATCTACAATTCCAGAAGGCCATCTGATGACTAGCTGATCAATTGTAGTTTCAGTACCTATTCCGAAATGAGTATTGAGTGTGCTCATAAATTCAAATCCTTCACCACTTCGCACATCTCTAATTTTTTTACCAAAAGGGCCATAGATTTCAACTCTAGCACCAATTCCGTTGCTGTTGCTTTGAATTCCTTTCAACCTAACTTTCAACCAATTGTTTCCATTTGGGACAGCGTAACGTACAGTATTATTGTTTAAAATATCAAGAAAACCATCATCGTTTAGGTCGCCGATTGCACCGATAGCCAGTCCGGAAGAATATACTGTTGGAGCAAAAACATTATTTCCTTGATTGAACATAATTCTGCTGCCACTACCTAAAATATCAACCAATCCATCATTATCAAAGTCGTAGGCTACATAATCTCTGTTGGTTAATCCATCTTGATCAAGTCCTGATCCAGCAGTAATATTTACAAATGGCTCTTCAACATCATTGGTTGGGTCTAAGTCATTTCTATATAATTTATTTCTAACGCTACCATTAGAACCAATCATGATATCCATGTCTCCATCGTTGTCAAAATCAGCAACTGCTGAGGACCATGATTGTATAGGTGTGATATTAATTTGAGCTTGCGCCGAAACATCAGTAAAAACGCCATTGCCGTCATTTCTATGCAACTCACATGGAGGTCCTGAACATTTCGAAATAAATAAATCTCTGTCGCCATCATTGTCATAGTCTGTCCAGATAGAGGCATAATTTCCGCCGCTTTGTGTTATACCTAACATATAAGCACCTGGAGTTGTTCCAGATTGGTAATGTGTCCAGTTGCCTTCACCATCATATAAATAGTAGACATTCGGGTCAACATCATGACAAGAGAAGGCATCGAGATTACCATCATTGTTGATGTCAATAAAATTGGTTCTTTGACAGAAAATATATTCGCCTGGTGTTCTCGCTATGTAGTTTGTTCCTCCTGCGGCTGATTCCCAGAAAGAGAGACCGTCTCCGGCACCTAGAATTAAGTCATTAAATCCATCTCTGTTGTAATCACCGGCTGCCAGACTCCAAGAAGGTTGTTTGCTAGTTCCGGGTACATTAATACTTGAAAT
>CANHBE010000268.1 GCA_947458575.1 Flavobacteriaceae bacterium
GTACTGAAGCCGGGTGGAATGGGAATTTTCCAAATTCCTCAAGACTTGAGCCGAGCGACAACTTATGCAGACGACTCGATCACCGACAGAAATGAACGAGCCAAAGTTTTCGGGCAATATGACCACGTACGAGTGTATGGGAGAGATTACTTCGATAAGTTGAGAAGCTGCGGTTTTATTGTAGATGAAGTCGATTACACCTCTACCATAAGTGCCGAGGATATCAGAAGATATTGTTTGGCTAAAGACGAAATAATACCGGTTTGCTCGAAAAAATAATTCCTTAGAAACGTTAACTTCGTTGTGGGTTTGTTGGTTTTTTTATTACATTTATTTCCTTAAAAATCTTGCGATGAAAAAAATACTATTCTCGTCTATATTGCTTCTCACTGCGATAGTTACGGTTTTGGCTCAAGTGGAGAAAGAAGTTAGCCCACCTTTTCACATAAAGACAATCTCATTTGTACAAAATAAACAAAATACAGTGCCTATTTTTCAATTAGGCGATTCTTTTCAATTACAATTTGATGATTTGCATGCCACTGAAGCCAACTATTACTATCAAATAGTGCATTGCGATTACGATTGGAAGCATTCGCAACTATCAGTCAATGAATATCTCCGCGGGTTTGACAACCAGCGAATCATCGACTACGCAAACTCGTACAATGCTTTACAACTGTACGCCCATTATCGGATACAATTTCCAAATAGAAACACACAGTTCCTAGTTAGTGGCAACTATCTAATCAAAATTGTAGATGAAAATGGTGACGTTGTTTTCTCTCGGAAATTTATCTTATATGAAAATGTAGTCTCTGTGCCAATGCAAATTAAAAGAGCCAGAAACATTGCGGACGTAAACTATAAGCACAATATTGAATTTTCCGTCAAATCAACTTCGATTACATTTCAAAGTCCACTAGCGAACGTGAAAGTACTTCTATTACAAAATGGCAAACTCGAGAGTGGGATTACAAATGTCAAACCGATGTTTACTATTGGGAATGATTTGATCTACAAATACGACACTGAAACTCAATTTTGGGCCGGAAATGAATTCCGATATTTTGAAAATAAAGACGTCAGAGCAGCTACGAATAATGTTGCCAGAATAGATTCTCAAGGCGGCGTTTACAATGCCTACCTTTATCCGGACGAAGCAAGAGCTTCTCAGCCATACACATACAATCCGGACTATAATGGAAATTTTATTGTCAATTCTTTGAATGTAGAAAACAGCGAAATCGAGGCCGATTATGTGTGGGTATACTTCACGCTTTCAGCCCCATCACTTTATCAAAAGAAAAATGTCTACGTCAATGGGATGTTCAACAATTTTGCAATGAACGCTGAGAGCAAGATGGATTATAATGTAGAAAAAGGTGTGTTCGAAAAAGCGATCATGATCAAGCAAGGTTTTACGAATTATCAATATGTTGTGGCTGATAAGAACGGCAAAATTGACAATGCGAATGCGATAGACGGTAATTTTTTCGAAACAGAAGATAATTACTTTGCCCTAATTTACTACAAAGAAAACAACCAACGTTACGATCGAATTATTGGAAAAGCTGTTGCAAGCTCGACAGAAATCATAAACTAGCTGATTTACTATCAAACGCTAGTGACCCATGGAATACGTTTTCCATTACAAGAAAATCATGCGGCATTAAAAACCAAAATTTAACTATTAATTGTCTTTCAAAATTGATTTTTTCGTAAATTTGGGCAACATTCTCAGTAAATTCATCATGGTTTCTCAAATCACAAGAGGCATAAAAATTTCTGTTCTTACAAATTTTGAAGGCACTTACTTCAAAAATCATAAGATTCATTATGCCTTCAGTTACGAGATCTGCATTGAAAATCACAGCAAAGACTCCGTTCAGCTTACTTCCAGACATTGGGAGATCTTTGACTCACTAAATGACAAAGACATTGTCGACGGGGAAGGCGTCATTGGTAAAAAACCTGTACTTAAGCCGGGAGAAACATACACATATAGCTCCGGCTGTCTGTTATCATCTCCGTTTGGTGCGATGCACGGATATTTTAACATGATCAATTTTACCTCGGCCAAAAACTTCAAGGTAATTGTACCAACTTTCAAATTGAGTGCTCCTTTTGCATTAAATTAATAATTTCAATCAGTCTGGCACTGTAATTCACTATCCACATGAAACTGACCTTTATTTTATTTCTCTTGGTATCAGCCGTTGCAGCTCAAAACAAAAAAATTAATTTTTTTGGAACGGAATTCCCAGTAAATAGTGCTTGTGAGGTAAAGGAATCGAGCGCCAGATATGACAAGAATGCGCTGATCTGGTTGGATGCGCCACCCGAAATCATGCGTGCCACAATGGTTTCGATGTTGAAAAGTAAGTTTGAAGAAAAAAAGGTAAAAGAAGTTAAAAATCAACCGCTAAAAGTAACTTTACTCAAGACTAGTTGGGAGGGAAAACTCTCTGCATTTAAGAAAGAAGATAATGATAGTATAACCAATTTCGTACAGCTTTACGGACAATATAAAGACGTAGAACGCTTGCTTATTATCATTTATAAAACAACAAAAATTGAATCATTTCGTATTCCCGCTCATTTTGGTTTTCTTGCAAAATAAAGTGCACACGGAATTCTTTAGGTGATACGTTTTCAAAATAACCTTTGTACTTTTGCCATCGATTTTAATCTCATAAAATAAAACAATCAAAATCCAAAATTATGCTCAAAGGATTTTTCCATTTGCCCAAAGCAGTTAACGAACCTGTAAAATCATATGCTCCAAATTCCGCTGAAAAAGAACTTGTTTTAGCTGCTTACAAAAAAATGTGGAACGAAAAAATAGAAGTGCCTCTCTATATCGGAAAAGAGGAAATCAAAACCGGCAATACCCGCAACATGTCTGCGCCACATGATCACAAGCATATTGTCGGCACCTATCACCTCGCCTCTAAGTCACATGTCGAAAAAGCCATCTCCAATGCTTTAGAGTCAAAAAGCAAATGGGCCAATATGGCTTGGGAGCAGAGAGCAGCAATCTTCCTTAAAGCAGCTGAACTGATTGCAGGACCATATCGTGCGCGAATTAATGCCGCAACGATGATTGCGCAATCCAAGACCATATTTCAAGCAGAAATTGACGCCTCATGCGAATTGATAGACTTTCTGCGATATAATGTGGAGTTTATGGCGCAAATTTACAACGATCAACCCAAGTCCGATTCGTCAGTTTGGAATCGCCTTGAATATCGTCCATTAGAAGGTTTTGTCTATGCCATTACTCCATTTAATTTTACTGCCATAGCTGCCAATCTACCTGCCAGCGCTGCGATGATGGGCAATGTAGTGGTTTGGAAACCTAGTGATAGTCAGGTGTTTTCCGCCAAAATCATTATTGATGTATTCAAAGAAGCCGGTTTACCGGACGGTGTAATCAATGTGGTTTTTGGAGATGCGCAAATGATCAGCGAGACTATATATGAAAGCAGAGATTTAGCAGGTATTCACTTTACGGGATCAACTCATGTTTTTAAAGAAATTTGGAAATCTATAGGGACGAATATACACCACTATAAAACTTATCCGCGAATTGTTGGAGAGACAGGTGGAAAAGATTTTGTGATTGCGCACCCTAGTGCCAACGTAAAGCAAGTCGTTACGGGATTAGTGCGCGGAGCATTTGAATTTCAGGGACAAAAATGTTCGGCTGCGTCACGGGCTTACATTCCAAAAAGTTTGTGGGATGATGTGAAGTCGCAACTCATCACTGATGTGAAATCAATGAAAATAGGATCTCCGGAAGACTTCGAAAACTTCATCACCGCAGTAATTCACGAGGGTTCGTTTGATAAGCTAGTCAGCTACATAGAGCAGGCTAAAAAAGATAATAATGCCGAAATTATTGTTGGCGGAAATTATGAAAAATCAAAAGGTTATTTTATTGAGCCAACCGTAATTGTGACAACAGATCCAAAATATACGAC
>CANHBE010000269.1 GCA_947458575.1 Flavobacteriaceae bacterium
AAACGAGTTCAGCATAAAAAGGATTTTCACTGCTATCCGGGCTAGGGTGTACTTTATTGATTCACATTAATCTATTTTTCAGCAGCTGCATCTTTGATAAAGGTTCCCCAGGTCAAGTTCATTTTACCGGGCTTTTGTTTCTTTGCTGCTGCAATAGCCATTTTTGCTGCTGCTTCAACGACCCATTCAAAATTTTCTGCACCAACCGATGTAAATTCCGCGTCTGGAGCAGGATTACCAAAGTCTATTGCATACGGAATACCATCTCGAACCGCAAACTCAACGGTATTAAAATCGTATCCAAGTCCTTTACAAAGTCGAATTGTATAATCTTTAATCGTCGCCAATAGTTTTTTGTCAACTGGTGGACCGTCAATTACATAACGCAAATGATGTGGGTTTCGCGGTTCATACTGCATAATGTGCACATCTTTACCGCCAAGACAATATACACGGAAGTATTCCTGAAAAACAATTTCTTCCTGTAGTAACATGACAAGCTGCCCGGTTTCGCGATGCTTTTCCCAGAATTCTTCTTTGTTTTCCAATCGATATACGTTCTTCCAACCTCCGCCGGCATAAGGCTTCATATAGGCTGGAAATCCAACATAGTCAAAAATTCCTTCCCAATCCATTGGGTATTTCAAATTTCGGAAAGACTTTGAAGTGGTATCGGTTGGATGTTCAGCAGACGGAAGGATTACGGTTTTCGGTAGTGGAACGCCTAAAGTATCAGCAAGACAATTGTTGAAAAACTTATCGTCTGCACTCCACCAAAAAGGATTATTGATTACGTTGGTTCCTGTTAATGCAGCATTCTTAAGGAAAGCGCGATAAAAAGGGACATCTTGGGAAATTCGATCAATGATTACCGCATATTCACCGCCTTGATTTTGAATGACCTTATCTATTGATACTGCTTCAGCGATAATTCCTTTTTCGTTTTTAGAATTAACTCTTTCAATAAACGCATATGGAAAAGTATCTTCCATTCCGAATAATATTCCAATTTTTTTCATTTGAGATAGTTTTAATAATTAGAAGAATTTGATCCTAGATAAGTAATGTGGGAACATTTGTCGCCATTTTGGCCAGTCATGATGTTGGTCTTGACGAATATCCAGCCAATGCGGGATATCGCGCTGCGCTAAAACCCTACTGAGTTTTAAATTGGCATCAAAACAAATATCCCAGTTAGAAGTTCCCAAAATAATGTCCATATTCCATAGCTCTCGATCATTCAAACCAAGGAGATAGTCCTCCGGACTGTGGTAGTACACGTGTTCATCATGATAGCCATCCATAAAACTCTTGATGCTGAATGCACCACTCATACTAAAGAGATGGCTTACATAACCGGGATGTCTAAAAGCAAAATTTGCAGCATGGTAACCACCAAAACTACAACCTGCTACTGCTACTTTGCCTGAATACGTGTTGTTTTTTACACGCTCCACAATCTCATGGCAAATCATCTTATCGTATTGCACGTGGTTTTGTATGCGATGATACGGATGAATATTTTTGTTATAAAAGCTGTCTTTGTCCGCACTGCCCGGGCAAAAAATCTGAATCAGACCCTGTTCTATATACCATCGTGCAGTTTCAATCAGTCCCTGATCTTTATTCTCATGGAAACTACCCATAGAGGTCGGAAATAATACTACTGGATAACCGGAGTGACCAAAAACTAACATTTCAATTTCTCGGTTCAGATGGGGCGAATGCCACTTATAGTATTGTTCTTTCATATTGGTTTAGGTTTTTCAATACATGTATTATTGGGGAATATAAATTGCTTTTCAACCGTGCCTTTCCAAACACCATTACCATAGAAACAATTATAGTAAATTATTTAATAAAAACCTTGCGTTTACTGATAATTAGCAAACTATTACGAGAACGGTTAAGTTATTCGGTAAAATTTATGAAAAAACGAAAAAAAATGAGGTTTCGGAAAGTAGATTTACAAGAATTGCAATTTCGTGTTGAGTAAAAATGTTTTAAAGATCTACAACCAACAGCCTACATTGCTATGAATAAGTCTAATTGCTGAAGGCTACATCAAATAGCTGGACTTGACTCTTGAGTCGTTCGATCAGCATATTCATCATCCGTTTATTTAGGGCAGAGGAGTTTTTGATGTAGAGGTCATATTCGTCTAAGGTAAAAAGTGCGATTACCATTCCCTTTAATGCATTTCGGAACTTGATATCTTTCTGAATTGCGTTCTCAATAAATTGCAGTTTCTTGTCAACGGCTAATGTGTAAAAATCATTTTTATGTTTACTGATATGATTCTTGAAAACAAGGACAAACAAGTCATTTTGTAGTTTTAAAATAGGGCGCAAGGTTTGATTTTGAAATCTTTCATCAGCCGAAGATTCAGGCGATATGATTCCGATTGTGTCACCTCGCCAAGCAGTCAAATTTTGATCTCTATTTTCCATTTGTTTTTATTTTAAAGGTAAAAAAAAGCCCCTGTTTTCTAACAGAGGCTTTTGATACTTATCAAGATATTGATGTTAATTAGTTTTTGATTTTGAATGTTACTCTTCTCACCAGTCGTCTTGCATCTGATGAATCTTTCAAAACAGACTTATCTTCGCCTTCAGAAATGATGTTGAGTCGAGAACCGTCTATACCGGCATCAAGAAGAACTTGTCGTATGTTTTTCGCTCTAGTGCTTGCTAAATTATCATTAAATGCATTACTTCCAATTTCGTCTGCATGACCAACTATATCAACTGACGCTTCAGGGTTGTTTCTCAAGTATTGAAGAATGAATCCAATTCCTTCGGTAGATTCTTGGGTTGGTTTTGACTTGCCGGTTTCAAAGTAGGTAGCTACATAGCCATCATTGATCATTTTTCTGATCATATCAGAATTTGCTCCTTCTATAACTGTACTAACATTAGCTTTGTCAATGTAGTTGTTAGCCATGTAACTTTCTAACTCATCAGGAATACCATTCTTATTGATGTCAACCATTCGACCTTTGGTATCAACTGCAACACCTGCAATAGAATTGTTTTCAACGTCTAGATAATCAGGAACTCCATCTTTATCGGTATCATTCATCATGTCTTCGAGTTCACCAATTCGTTTATCGAGTTCTTCGATTTCTTTAATCTTAGTTTCATCAATAATAGCCCAGTCACCGTGAATATTGTCTTTTCCTAATGAGTAGGTTAGACCTAGTGATAACATTACCATCTGACCGGATAAGTTGTTTTTCTCTTCATTGATTCTACCGTCCCAGGTAAAATGCTGTCTAAAGTTTGACAATGAACTAAAGTCTCCAATAATCGAGAATTTTTTAGAAATTCTAAACTCGGGAGATATACCGAACATTACACCTCCATTATACTCAGACTGCATATAAAAATAGCCAGCTTCAAATTTGTCACCACTATAAAAAGGCGTGGCACGTGATACTTGAAGACCAGCATGAATTAATAAGTTGAGTCGACCTAATTCTTTTTGAATATTAAACAAACGAGACGCGTTAATCACACCTTGAATACCAAAACGAAATTGTTGCATTTCAAAAGGAAGACTTCCGGTACTTGGATTATTTTTGAATAAATCCCTGCTAATATCCGCTTTCAAACCAAATCTGGCACTAAACATATAGCGCACCCCAAGGCTAAAAGTATTGATTTGCACGGTACCAACAAAATTCTCAGGATTACTGGAGTAATATCCATCTGTAAAAGGTTTGGTTCCTTTACTCTGGCCCGCAGTTACCTCGAGAGTCCATTTATTGTAATCTTTTCTATCGCCAGTATCATTGGCTTCTTTCAAATCTTCTTTTGCAGCATCTTGCGCACTGGCAGAAGACAATATGAATAGTGCTATCAGCACCGTAAATAAGCGATATCTTACAATGTACATATTAGTTTGAACTTTAATTAGTGTCTGTTTTAACATATTAGCTGCAAATATAAGAGTTTCGATCAATTATTCAAGTTATCAGCA
>CANHBE010000270.1 GCA_947458575.1 Flavobacteriaceae bacterium
CGATAGGCACTTCTTTGGTAGCGGGTTTTGGGATTTTAGGCGCTGTCGTGGCGCAACTGACTGTAGAACTTGCCGACAACTGGACAACGGCATACTTTATCGGCGGCGCTCTTGGACTGGCATTATTGATCTTGCGGATCAGCGTTGCAGAAAGTGGTATTTTCGAAGCAGTCAAGCAAGATGCTACAATTAAAAAAGGAAACTTCATTTCATTTTTCAGTAAAAAAAGTCGATTAATAAAATATACAAAATGTATCGCTATCGGATTACCCATATGGTATTGCATTGGTATATTAGTGCTGATGGCAAATCAGTTTGCACCAGAAATGGGCATCAAGACTTTGGAGCCCGGTAAAGCAATTTTGTGGTCTTATTTATTTGCCTCTATTGGTGACTTTTCGAGTGGATTTATCTCACATCGACTGGCTTCAAGGAAGAAAACCATGTTCTTGATGATGGGATTTACGCTTCTTGGTGTCATGCTGTTACTCTTTAGTGGACCAAAATCAGAGAATATGTATTACTTCTACTGCGCATGGATTGGACTTGGAACCGGTTTCTGGGCCATGTTTGTTACCGTTGCGGCAGAACAATTCGGCACCAATATCCGGAGTACGGCTGCCACCACCATTCCGAATATGGTGCGAGGCATGTTGCCGGTCATGCTGTTGGGATTTGATTATCTGAAGGAAAGCAACAGCGTCATTTATTCTGCGGCAGTCGTAGGTCTGTTTGTTTTTGGTATCGGTTTCTTAGCAGTTTATACAATCAAAGAAACACACGATACTGAAATGGCTTTTGTGGAATAATCTGAAAGAGATTGTTCAATGATTAGATTTTTGGATAATTGCATAATAGAAAGACTATTCCCGAAAAATCTGACTATCTAAATATCTACTCATCCTAACTAGCCCTGATGGCAGCGGTATCCTTTTTTGTTTTTTTAGAAAACCCTTCGACTGTGTTTAAGGTGACATAAAAACAAAAAAGATATAGCGAACAGCAGGACCAAGCTCCCAAAAAATCCCAATGTCAAAAATCGAAAATCCTAATTCCTATTTCCTATCTTTGTGCTTCAAAAATTGATGCTATGGAAAGCGTAATAGACAATAACTTACCCATTAGTAAGCCCAAATGGCTGAAAGTCAAGTTGCCTATCGGCGAAAAATATACAGAACTTCGCGGGCTGGTTGATAAATATAAACTAAATACAATCTGTACGTCAGGAAGTTGCCCCAATATGGGTGAATGCTGGGGAGAAGGCACGGCAACTTTTATGATTTTGGGCAATATCTGTACGCGTTCTTGCGGTTTCTGTGGTGTAAAAACTGGTCGTCCTGAAACCGTTGATTGGGATGAACCTGAGAAAGTAGCACGTTCTATTAAGATTATGAACATAAAACATGCGGTGATTACCAGTGTTGATCGGGATGATTTGAAAGATGGCGGTTCTATTATCTGGTATGAGACGGTAAAAGCGATTCGTCGAATGAATCCAGAGACAACCCTTGAAACGCTCATTCCAGATTTTCAGGGCAATGAAAGTCAACTGGACCGCATCGTGGATGCCAACCCAGAGGTCGTTTCACACAACGTAGAAACTGTTCGTCGTCTTACGCGAGAAGTTAGAATTCAGGCGAAATACGATCGAAGTCTTGAGGTTTTGCGCTATTTGAAAGAGAAAGGAATCAACCGAACAAAATCCGGTATTATGCTTGGTTTAGGTGAAACGGAAGAAGAAGTCATACAAACTATGCGCGATCTGAGAAATGCAAACGTCGATGTTGTGACTATTGGCCAATATTTGCAACCGAGTAAGAAACACCTGCCGGTTAAAGAATTTATCCGTCCGGAGCAATTTGAAAAATATCAAAAAATTGGTCTAGAAATGGGTTTCCGCCATGTTGAAAGCGGTGCTTTGGTTCGTTCTTCATACAAAGCGGCAAAGCATATTCTTTAAAGTCATTTTGAGATCTTCGAAATCTGAAAATAGTAACAAGGCGAAACCTCTGATCGTTGCGCGTTTTAAATCTGTGGCATAGCTGAAATGAGTCATAAAACTAAAATTGCCATCAATGGCTTTGGTAGAATTGGTAGAAGTTTGTTCCGACTATTACTCAATCATCCTGACATTGAGGTTGTTGCGATAAATGATATTGCAGACAATAAAACCATGTCGCACTTAATTAAGTACGACAGTATTCATGGCGTCCTTCCTTACGATTGCAAATTTGATGATCAGGCGATTTATGTTGACGGGAAAGCATTTCCTTTTTTCCATGAAAAAAAAGTATCCGACCTCAACTGGCATTCGTTAAACGTAGATATTGTTGTTGAATCGACAGGAAAATACAAGACCTATGAAGAAATCAATGCACATATTATTGCCGGTGCAAAAAAAGTGATTTTGTCCGCGCCAGCGGAAGATGATCGTATTAAGACCGTTGTTTTGGGCGTTAATGAAAAAATTCTGAACGGAACTGAAAATATCATTTCGAACGCCAGTTGCACGACCAACAATGCAGCTCCGATGTTGAAAGTGATCAGTGAATTGTGCGGCATAGAGCAAGCGTACATTACAACCGTACATTCTTACACGACAGACCAGAGTCTGCATGATCAGCCGCATAAAGATTTGCGACGGGCACGTGCTGCAAGCCAATCTATCGTTCCGACAACTACAGGTGCCGCCAAAGCGCTCACAAAAATATTTCCTGAGCTTGATGGAAAAATCGGCGGTAGTGGTATTCGCGTGCCGGTTCCTGATGGGTCATTGACAGACATCACGTGCTACGTAAAACGAGAAGTGAGTATCGCCGACATTAACAAGGCATTTCTATTAGCTTCACAAAATGAACTTCAAGGAATTCTTGCTTACACCGAAGATCCGATTGTTTCGGTAGACATCATTGGCAATAGAAATTCTTGTCTTTTTGACAGTCAGTTAACTTCGGTCATAGACAAAATGGTTAAGGTAGTTGGTTGGTACGACAATGAAATTGGATACGCATCTAGAATAATTGACCTAATTGTTTATACAACTGCAAAATAAAATTGCTACTTTTAAGCCCCACAAAAAATTCAACATAATTGATTATGAAGCATCTTCTTGTTTTTTTGCTTTTTGTAAGTTCATTTTCTTGGGCGCAGAAACGAGAAAAAAAATCTACTAAAGTAGATAGCGTTTCCTATTATATCGAATTGTCTAATTTCAACATCAAGACCAATAATTACAGATTCTCATTAGATTTTGCACAAAAAGCAATTGACTACGCTAATCAAAAAAAAGAGGTCAAATCTGAAGCATATGCCAATTCACTCATCGGTGGGATTTACTTTGAGTTGAAGAAGTTTGATGATGCCATTGACTCATACTACAGAAGCGTTTCATTATACAATACGCTCAAGCCTTCTAGTCAACAAGCCTATTGCTATTACCAGTTAGGCCTTTGCTACATGGAAAAAGAAAATTACCCGGTGGCGGAAAATAATTTCGAAAAAGCAAAGGCAATTTTTCAAACAATTAAGATTCCTGATGCTATTGAATTGTTAAACCTTCAAAAGGCAATTGTCTATAAGGCAAAGGGACAGCAGAAATTAGCTATACCGATTCTCAATCAAATCATTGCAAAGCCTGACCTCGCAGATGCTACGAAAACAAAAGCAGAAGCACTCTATCAGATGGGATCTATTGAGCTGGCGAATGACAGAAGCAATCTCGCGCTCAATTACCTATCTCGCGCACTCGTGCTGAATAAGAAAGATAATAATTACGAGCAGAAATCAGAAATCCTATTGGCACTCAGCAAGACCTTCGAAAAATTATTGAACATCAAAAAGGCACATATCTTTCTAAAAGACTATCTGGAATTAAAAGATAGTATCGCAGCGTTGAACACGAAAAAATTAGGAACAGAAGACTATGCCGAATTTAAGGATAATGAGCGACTGAAA
>CANHBE010000271.1 GCA_947458575.1 Flavobacteriaceae bacterium
AGCTGGAATTGTCGGATTACCCAATGTCGGAAAATCAACCTTATTTAATTGCTTGTCAAATGCGAAAGCACAGAGTGCTAACTTTCCGTTTTGTACAATCGAACCCAACATCGGAGTAGTCAGTGTTCCTGATCCGCGGATCGAAAAACTTGAGTCTTTGGTTAAGCCTGAGCGTGTCGTCATGGCGACAGTTGATATTGTAGATATTGCAGGTCTAGTCAAAGGAGCAAGCAAAGGTGAAGGTTTAGGAAATCAATTCTTGGGAAATATACGCGAGTGCAACGCAATTATTCATGTTTTACGTTGCTTTGATAACGATAATATTGTTCATGTAGATGGGAATGTTAATCCGATTCGAGACAAGGAAACTATTGATATCGAATTGCAATTGAAAGACTTGGAAACGGTAGATAAGCGACTAGAGAAAGTGAAGCGAGCTGCCAAAACCGGCAACAAGGAAGCGCAAGTGGAAGAAGCATTCCTGAACAGAATTCGAGAGGCGCTTTTACAGGCAAAGTCGGCTAGAACCGTGATTCCTAATAATTTTGAAGAAGAAGAATTGATGGAGAGTTTTCAATTGATTACCTCCAAACCGGTATTGTATGTTTGCAATGTGGATGAAGGCTCAGCGGTGCATGGTAATAAATATGTCGACCAAGTTCGCGAATTGGTGAAAGATGAAAATGCTGAGATCATCGTTTTAGCCGTAGGCACAGAGGCTGATATAACCGAATTGGAAACTTATGAAGAACGCAAAATGTTTCTGGAGGATTTGGGTTTGACAGAACCCGGAGCTTCAGTCTTAATTCGCGCGGCCTACAAACTACTCAAACAACAAACCTATTTTACTGCCGGCGTTAAAGAAGTCCGTGCCTGGACAATCAATATTGGAGCAACAGCACCGCAAGCTGCAGGTGTCATTCACTCCGATTTTGAAAAAGGATTCATTCGCGCTGAGGTTATTGCTTTTGAAGACTATGTGTCATACGGTTCTGAGTCGAAGGTCAAAGAAGCAGGAAAGTTGCGGGTAGAGGGAAAAGAATATATCGTCAAAGATGGAGATGTTATGCATTTCAGATTCAACGTTTAGTCGAAACACACATCAATCATAAAGAAAAGACCTGTAAATTATTTGCAGGTTTTTTTGTTTTTCTAAATTCCTTTGCTTTCCTTTATAACACCGAATAGTAAAAGTATTTACCTTACCTTGATACGATAGCCATGAAACTTAAACAACTGCTAATTGATGAAGGGAATGTATACCAAAACGTCTCCTCAAGCGAAAGGTTTGAAGCAGATCATGCAGATCTTGTCCTGGCGTTTGGGCAAAGAACATTACTCGAAAAGATTAATCCATATAATGGTTTACGATCAAGCTTCCCAAACGCAAATATTGTAATCTGCTCATCATCAGGTCAAATTTCTAATAATTGCGCCATCCAGAAGGAAGTTGTTGTCACCGCAATCGATTTTGAAAAGACAAAGATTAAAGCCTGTGAGTTTGATATTGTTGGGAACAATGACCTGAATGCATTAGGTAATATGATCAATAAGGAACTCATTGCAACCGATTTGAAGTCAATTCTCATTTTGTCAGAGGGGACACATATCAATGGGACTGAACTAATCAATGAACTAATTAAGCAAACCAATACGCAAATTCCCATTTTTGGTGGATTGGCAGGTGATGAGTTCTCATTCGAAAAAACAATAGTGGGTCTTAATCATGATGCAGCGATCGGAAAAATAGTGGCGATCGGCTTTTACGGTGATCACATCCATTTCGGTTATGGCTCGGAAGGCGGTTGGGGTGATTTCGGCCCAGAGAGAGAGGTTACACAATCAGACAAAAATGTCCTGTACAAAATCGGAGACCGCCACGCTTTAGATATTTACAAAGAATACTTGGGGAAATATGCTGACGAATTACCGGGTTCATCACTCTATTTTCCATTGTCAATGCGAGAAAAGGATGGTAATACTTCTGTTGTAAGAACCATTCTTTCAATAGATGAAAAAAATAAATCGATGACCTTTGCAGGAAATATTCCGGAAGGTTCATCAGTTCGTTTAATGAAAGGCAATACAGATAAATTGATAGATGCCTCTGCAACAGCTGCCTCACAAATTAAGAAAGAAAAATCGGATGCTGTTCAACTGGCACTTTTAGTTAGTTGTGTGGGAAGAAGAATCGTTCTTGGAGAGAGAGTGGAAGAGGAACTAGAAGTCGTTCGGGAGATTTTCGGCGACAATACCACACTTTGCGGATTTTATTCTTACGGCGAAATTTCACCAACATTAGCAAATGTCGCTTGCGAACTTCACAATCAAACCATGACAATAGCGACTCTCTACGAAGACTAAATCAATGAACAAGTCTCATTTGCATAGAAACCTCAAAAGACAACTGGATAGATTCCTATCGGATGATTTTATTGCGGAACATCCCAATTTGTTTTCATTCATCGAAACCGTGAATCAAACCTATTTGAATTACGAAAAAGATGCGGAGCTCTTCGAACAATCTGCACGTCTCAATGACAAGGAATACGGTGAGATAAACGCCCAATTAAAAGAGGAACTAGAAAAAAGAGTGTTCTTTCAGAAGAAACTCATCGAGGCAATAAAGCAACTCAACGCAGATGGCAAGGAAGTGGCAGATGATGATAATCTGTTCGATTTGCTGCACATTTTAAACAAGGAAATCGAAATCAAAGCCGAAATTCAAAGGCAGTTGCATGCGTCTATCGCTGAGGCAGAAGAAGCTAACGACGCAAAATCAGAGTTTCTTTCTATCATGAGTCACGAAATTCGAACACCGCTCAACGCGATTATCGGACTAATCTATATCATGGAAAAAGAAAATTCTCTGGAAAGTTTCCACGAAAATATAGAAGTCCTCAAGCATTCAGCTCAAAATTTATTTTTGCTAATCAATAATATTCTCGATTTCAGCAAAATTGAAGCTGGAAAAGTTGATATCGAAAAAATCCCTTTCAATTTAGTTGATCTTACCAAGCAAATCGTGCGATCGCTCGAAGCAAGAGCTTCTGAAAATTTAAATCAAATTGAACTGAAAGTAGATCCTGATTTTGTGCCTAATCTTGTCAGTGATCCTTTGCGAATTAATCAGGTAATTACCAACCTCATTTCCAACGCAATTAAGTTTACACTCGACGGAAAGATTACTATCAAACTCCACCAGATATCAATTCACGAAAAAATATCGTCTTTTAAAGTAGAAGTCATCGATACCGGAATCGGAATCGACAGAGATAAATTCCAGTCCATTTTCCAGAAATTCTCCCAAGCCGAAACCAAAACGTCACGCCAATTTGGAGGAACCGGTCTCGGATTGGTCATTACCAAGAAACTACTCAATTTGCTGGGTTCTGATATTCAGTTTGACAGCGAAATCGGAAAAGGTTCTAATTTCTACTTTATACTCCATTTGCCGATCGATTCGAAAGCGTCCGCAGTCAATACAAACGATCTGCACGAGGATTATGTCGAAGAAAATCTTAAAGGTCTACGTGTTTTACTCGTCGAAGACAACATGATCAATACCAAAATTGCACAAAAAATTATGAGTCAATGGGACGTCATTGTTGATACTGCAGAAAACGGTCAAGTCGCCGTAGATAAATACCATGCGAACCCATACGACGTTGTTCTTATGGACTTATCAATGCCGGTTATGGATGGTTATGACGCTACCATCGCCATCAGACAAACAGATAAACTAATTCCAATTATAGCTTTAACTGCTTCTGCTTCATTCGGTTACCTAGATCGTGCCTTGCAAATTGGTATCAACGAGTATATCATCAAGCCTTTCAATCCGAAGGAACTCAACATGAAATTGCGCAAATATTATTACTACTAGTATTTGGGCCTTATTCCGGCTGTTCATTCCAAGATTTTTGCCAAAAACCAGTTTTTGCTACTC
>CANHBE010000272.1 GCA_947458575.1 Flavobacteriaceae bacterium
AATACTAATCAAGAATAAACGAATACAATTGGACGTGGCTTGATCTCACTCAGGGGCCGTTGGTTTTAGAAGTCCCTCCGAAAGTATTAGGAACTGTTAATGATATTTGGTTTCGCTGGGTAATTGATGTGGGCATTACTGGCCCCGATAAAGGCGAAGGCGGAAAGTACCTCTTTTTACCTCCAGGCTACAAAGGAGAAATTCCATCGGGTTACAACGTGGTGAAATCACCGACCTTTAATATTTGGATTCCTTGGCGCAGTTTTTTGGTCAAGGGCGACCCGAAACCGGGGGTTGAGTTGGTGACAAAGAACACGAAAATTTATCCTTTAAGTAGTGCGAACAATCCCCCCGCCTTAAATTTTGTGAATATGTCGGGTAAGCCGTTTAATACTGTTGCACCCGCCGATTATCGGTTCTGGGAACTGCTCAATCAAGTGGTACAGGAAGAGCCGAGTGAGTCCCTCGACCAGATCCGTCTGGGTTATTACGCCTCTATTGGTATTCAAAAAGGCAAACCTTTCGCACCAGACGAACGCATGAAAAAAATCCTGACGGAAGCGGCGGCTGTGGGGGATGCAACGGCACGGGCGATCGCTTTTCATAATCGCCAGAAGGAGGCTTATTACTATGAGAACAGTGCTTGGCAGTTACCTTTTATCGGTGGCTATAAGTTCCAAACCCAGCCTGATGTTCTGAACATGGATGCTTATATCTATTACTATTTCATGGCGACGGGGGTTACTCCTGCGATGGAAGAAAAAATGGTCGGATTGGGTTCTCAATATGCTTGGACGGCCCGTGATGCTAAGGGCAATCTCCTCGATGGTGGCAAGAGTTATCGCCTACATTTACCGCCCAATATTCCTGTTAAAGATTTCTGGTCAGTTATTCTTTACAGCAACCAAACGCGATCGCAGATTCAGACGGATCAACAGTTTCCCAGTGTCGGTAGTCAGACTAAGGGGCTTTTGGTTAATGCGGATGGTTCTGTGGATATTTATTTCGGGCCGAAACCGCCTGCTGGCAAGGAGAATAACTGGGTACAAACAATTCCTGAAACGGGTTGGAATACGATTCTTCGGCTTTATGGCCCGCTTGAGCCTTGGTTTGACAAGACTTGGCGACCAGGGGAAATCGAGTTATTGAAATAGTCCTATCCAGAATATTTCTTGATCTCCGATCTGTAGTTTGGATTGAGGTGATAAAATGCAACATTACCTTTTTCTCGCTAATAAAATCGGCGATCTCACTGAGCTAATAAGCTAAGATGATGTTTGAGAAGGGTCAGACTCAACGCGAGAATAAAGCTTTCAGCCGTCAGGCTATAGCGGTATTCAGAGTTACGAGAAAACCAAAATTCTTGCTGGGTAAGGGTTTCAGCCATTTTGTTTGTCCCTCACCGGCGCAGATACCGCTATAAACTTTTCAGACATTATCCTTTATATAATTTGCTCCAAACCTAAACAAGCTTTTTCTTATAAATTATGGACACACAACAAACTGAACAAATAGTAAAAGAACTAAATTCTTTTATTAAAAATTTAGATAGATGGGCAACACAGCTTCAAACAGCTACTGTTATACTTCCAATTATAAGTATAATAGCTTCTTTAACAGTTGGATTTTTTACAACAGAACTTCCTTCGATTGCGCTTAAAGGCTTGGCTTTACTATCTGCATTTTGTTCCATAGGAGTTTCTACCTTTAAGCTTGAAAAAAAAGCACGAGATATGAGAGAAGCATATCGATATTTAAAACATTCTATGTTAAAATATGTTGCAGGAGAAGATGACATTCATAAGCTAATAGCTAATTATTTTATAGCCGAAGAAAAGGTGGGTAATGTGGAATTGGATCAGGTATCACTGCCAAAATTGGCAGAGGTCAAATGATGTCATTATTTTAGATGGAATAAATAATGTAAAGGAAAAATGTTGAGAATAAAGTAGCCAATGAATATGATTATCAATACCTTTTTTTTGATTTTGTTGGTAATAGTAATTGCTTTAGTGTTATTTTTTCAACCTAGATTTATATTGTCTATTGCTCAAGTTATGATTCCTGGTGTTTTGTATTTTATTAAGACCAGAGAGAAGATAATTGCACTTAGTATTGATGACGGGCCCGATAACATAACAACAATGGACATACTGTCAATTTTAGAACGTTATGAAGCATATGCAACATTCTTTGTCATTAGCAGTAAAATTAAAGGAAATGAATCTATAATCAAAGAAATGATAAGTAAAAAACACGAATTAGGTAATCACCTGACGGATGATAGGGCTAGTATTCGGCTAACATCTTTAGAATTTGAACAATGTTTGCTTAAAGCCAATGATGTTTTGTCTAAGTTTGCTAGCGTTAGGTGGTTACGACCAGCATCTGGATGGTATAACAAAAATATGATAAAAATAGCAAATAAACATAATTACGAAGTTGCTTTAGGTTCCATTTTTCCTTATGATACTTTGATTATTTCTAGTGAATTTGCGTCTACACAGATTTTGTCTAATATCTCTCCTGGCTCAATAATCGTTCTACATGATGGTGGCGATTGGGGAAAAAATACAGCAATTACACTGCAAAGGGTTTTACCAGTCTTATCTAAAAAAGGTTATAAAATTGTTACAATTTCGCAGCTCGTCAATTCTTCACAAACTAAATAGCTACTCATATAAGGTTACATTTACAATTTTAACAATTAACTTAACCGTGCGATCGCTGTCATCTTGTTGATTAAAACTTGAAACTGCGTTCATTTTGGCTTTTGAAACTGCGATTACTTTGACTGCTGAAAGTGCGATCGCTCCTTGGGATGGGAAAGCAGTGCGATCATTTTGGGAGAGTCAATTTTTCGGGAATGGCGATCACGAGGCTAAAATGAGTGCGATCGCCGTTATCTTTTTGATTAAACTTTAATATTGCGATCATTTTGGCTTTTGAAAGTGCGATTAATTTGTCTGTTGAAAGTGCGATCGCCGTTATCTTGTTGATTCATGTTTAAAAACGCGATCATGTATAATCCAAAATATTATTAACTAGATATAAAATCTTGATAAAATGGAGATAGAATGGGACAACAATAAAGCGGCTTCAAACTTGATCAAGCATAAAATTGATTTTGAAGATGCAAAAAATATTTTTCTAGACCCCAACCGTCTGGAAAGAGAAGATAAACGTGATTATGATGAAGCTAGAATCCAAGTAATCGGTATAGTTAATCAAGTAGTTTTATTTGTCGTCTATACCAAAAGAAACGGCAGATATCGTATTATTTCAGCAAGGAGAGCCAATAAGAATGAACGACGACAATATTACCAGAGTTAAACTTGATCCCAAAAATGTTAGTCATGGCAAGACAGATTGGGAAAAAGTTGAAGCAATGACGGAGGAGGACATTAATAAAGCCGCCGAAGCAGATTCGGACTGTCTCCCCCTATCTCAAAAAGAATTAAATGAGTTTCGCCGTATATCAATACAAGTGCCTATCTTGTAGTGCGATCGCCGATCTTGTAGGTTGGGTTGAGGTGACGAAACCCAACATTTCCACACAAACAATATGCCCTTCCAAATTTAATTAACATCATTATCTTTTAATTTGTTGGGTTGCATTCCTTAACCAAACCTACCGAATTTTTGAAAAATTTGAGCTGATCTTGTAGGTTGAGATGACGAAACCCAACATTGCCTTTATTTCTTACCTTAACTTGTTGGGTTTCACTTTGTTTAACCCAACCTACATTTTATTCCATACCAATATTACTATCAAAGATTAGCCTTTCTGAAGCCCCCCACAAACGATGAAAACTAGAATATTGCCAATCTTTCGGAGCTTTTACTAATCCATGATGCACGGGATTATAATGAATGTATTCGATATGATTAACAAAATCTCGATCGCCGTAGGCGCGCCCTTGGCGACCATCTCGAACTTGA
>CANHBE010000273.1 GCA_947458575.1 Flavobacteriaceae bacterium
GGAAGAAGCGATTTTTTCCAGTTCGTTACGGTTGAAAACAGAATGAAATAAATCCTGCCTGTCGAGTAAACGGGCTTTCATTTCACCTTCCCCGTTATTACTTTTCGGAAACCATTTTTTTAAGGGTAACTCAAAACCCATTTTACGACGATAGACGAAGTCGGCGGGATAATTTTTATGCAAAAGTTTTTTGAGTAGATATTTCCCCTGCCATTGCCCATTCTCTTTCACGACATTCATTCCCTCGGGCAATTGTGCTGCATATTCAGCCACACGAATATCCACCAGCGGAGTACGGGCTTCCAAGGCGTGCATCATCCCGGCAATATCTACTTTGTTCAAAATATCATCGGGTAAATATGTATGTATATCCAGGTACTGTGCTTTTCGGTAATGACCGTTAACTTCTTTGTCAAATAAATGACTCAATCGATTGCGATGATCGGATGCGATGAGCGATGCAATATCTCTTTTTAATAGAGCACCTGTATGTACTTGATCGAAATAGGTAATGTACCGAAGCCAGTCGGGCAGTTGTTTTGTTCTGTATGGGTATTTTGAAGGAAATAGACCATTCATAACCGGATAGCCAAGGCGACTGATGCCGGTTAAATGTTCGGGTACGGCTGAAATATGCTTGCTCCATTTCTCCGTGTAAGTATAATAACCTCCAAAGAACTCATCTCCTCCATCACCCGTTAATACCATCTTCACATGCTGCCGCGCCAGACGACTCACATACCAGGTAGGAATGGCTGAACTATCGCCATAAGGTTCACCATAATGTTTAACCAACTCCGGTAATACCTGCAATGCATCGGGCTCTACTACCTCCTCATAATGCTCCGTATTCCATTTGGCTGAAACGGGGCGGCTATAGTCCAATTCAGAGAAAGATCCTTCACCAAAACCAATGCTGAAGGTTTTCACCGGTCTTTGCATTTGTTCAGCCATAAAACCAACCACCAGTGAGCTGTCAATCCCTCCTGATAAGAATGCGCCAAAAGGCACATCACTCACCAGGTGCGCTTTAACGGATGCTTTGATAACTGACTCCAACCCTTCCAGCCATTCTTCCTCCTTTTTTACAATACCCTCTTTAAAAGTAAACTGCCAGTATCTTATTAATTCGAGCAAATTCCCTTCAAAAGAAACACGCATATAATGCGCCGGAGGAAGTTTATGTACAGAACGATAGATGCAATATGGAGAAGGAATATAACTAAACTGCAAATACAATTCCAGTGCACCCATATCAAGGGATACATCAAATCCCGGAACTACCTTCAATGCCTGTATTTCGGATGCAAAGGCAAAACAAGCAGGTGTATCCGCATATACCAGGGGCTTAATGCCAAAATGATCTCTGGCGATGAATAACTCCCTTTTTTGCTGATCAAGAATTGCAAAGGCAAACATACCTCGAAAACGCTGAAGACAATCCACGCCCCATTCTTCATAAGCGTGTACAATGACTTCCGTATCGGAAGATGTTTTAAACTTATGGCCTTTGGATTGCAGTTCATTTTTAAGTTCAAGGAAATTATATAACTCGCCGTTGAAACTGATCCAGATGGTTTCTGTTTCATTGCTCAAGGGCTGTTTGCCACCTTCCAGATCAATGATGGATAAACGACGGTGGCCGATGGCTGCAGATTGGTATATATGTTGCCCGCTGCCATCAGGTCCTCGATGAGTTAGGCGATCCGACATGGACTGCAAGTCATTTGCATCTGCTAATCCTTTTTTATTTATTATGCCAACTATGCCGCACATATAATTTAAACTTCCTATGTAATTTAATTGTAATTACCAACCGTTGATCATTGATCGTTGTTCGTTTGTCGTGTCACCCGCTCTATAATCTCATCCAGTCGCGTACAGATTTTATCTATACCGTAATTATTCGCTACTTTCTCTTTCAAAAATTGTCCCATCCTCTTTCTCTTTTCTTCATCAATTATGAGTTCAGATACCGCATTACCATACGCACGCAGATCACCATAGGGAACAGAAATACCACCTTCATTTCCTATCAATTCTGTGGCTCCGCCTGTATCTTCGAAACATACAACAGGAACACCCCATACGCCCACTTCAACGTTGACAATAGGGAATGGATCGTCGCGGGATAGCATCAGGAAAATATCAAATTCGTGGAAATAAGTCGTTGCATGAGGCGTATGATCCATAAAATGAATCCTGGAAGCGTAAGGAGAACGATCCCAATCGAATTGGATATCTTCTGACATAGTACCCCCTATCCATACAAAATGAATGTCTTTGTCTTTTTCTCTGGAAAGGATATCATTAGCGATATGTAAAAACAAATCCTTGCCTTTTCGAAAAACCTCTGCCCCACAGGATCCGATGATTAATGCATTTTTAGGGATAGACAACTCTTTATGCAAACTTCTTAACTTAGACGCATCCGAAATCTTTTCCATATCCACAATCACATAGTTAGGTTCGGCATTATCTTTGATTGCATACCCTCGTTTAATCAGACAATCTGCTACAGATTGACTGGCTGTAATATAATGTTTGGTATATCGTGCAATATATTCCATATTCTTTTTCCCAGATTTATCAATCCAGAAATCGAGCTCGTTGGCATCGGTAATGACAGGGAGATTCAAAAAAGAAAGCTCGTGTAAAAGATGACCGTTTACGATGGTGCTGTTATAGATAAGATCGTATTTGTTTCTCGAAAGTGTTTGAAATAAAGCTTTCTTTTTTTGATTTAACCTCCATTGAATCAAAAGATTACTCTTTTTCTTATTTCGAGGCAAACGATATACTCTGCCTGCTTTTTCATATTCCTCCAGCAAGGGACCAGCTGCCGCAAGTAATATATCAAAACGTATATTCGGTTTATTTTTCTTCAACCATTTAAGGAAAAGTAGTAGCTGCATTTGAGCACCCGCTCGTTGAGCATCATGGGAAATGAATAAAATGTTCATTATTTGATCATTTTTTTACCAGATATGAATCTGACTGTAGATCTTTAGGCGGAAAGTATTTATATTTCAACAATGCTGATCCTAACCTCAAATGATATTTTGCTTTTTTCAACTTCTTCTTCAAGAGAAAACCTAAAGCTTTTTTATATAAGCCGAATATATTGGCCAATGACATGTAAGGTGGATAAATAAAGGTACCGCAAGTGTAAATCTCCTGGATATCTTTCGCTATATTATAATTAGGATTATCATAACCAGCAAGTGGAAATTGAAAAATAAAAGAAGACGCATTTGCCGTATTCATCCAGTGCCATATCCAGTCTTGATCTTCGCAGGTCGGAATATCTTCCCTGAATTTATAGTCCTCCCAATCTGATTTGCGAATTAAAGAGCAATAATTATACATCCCCTCCCCTTTGAAATTAGATTTGTTTAAACGGGTACCAAAAGGAATTTTAATATCTTTATCTATTTTGTCCAACTGATTGGAACGCGCAAGCGAAACTGCTTTTAGATTTGTATCTTCATTCAGTTTATCCAGCATCCATTTAATGGTATTTTTATTAGGAAGCCAAACGTGCGAACTTATGATTAAAACAAAATCACTATTTGCATGATCAATACCTAAATTTAATGCTTTACTATAATTAAACGGATATTTATGTAACGGATATTTTAACACTCTACATTTGTAATGATCGGCATATTTTAATGTAGCGTCAGAAGATTCAGTATCAACTACTATGATGCTATTCGGCTTTACAGATTGTTGACGAATACTCTCAAGACAACGAACTAACACATTGCCACTGTTTTTAGTTCTAATTATAACATTTAAAGAAAACATAGTAATCTAAATTTCATCAATTATTTTGTAACAAATCCATATAGACCACTATACATTTTCCCATTAGAGTAAAGGATATTAGTATTA
>CANHBE010000274.1 GCA_947458575.1 Flavobacteriaceae bacterium
GCCCTTAATGAGCAGGACCGTATATATCAGTTTGCCATACGACAAATACGACCCGTTTAAGAGTCCAACCGACCCTGGAAAAGATTTTTGTATTCCCGTCGAAACGAAAAATCACAGTTATGACGATGGTAAAGGCAACAAATTATCAGGACATTGGGTCGTTCCTCAGGGGAAACACACCTACCGAAGCAGTATCGACAATCAACTTCAAATTACCACTGATAGTGTTCGGCTTCATGCAGCGGCGGTACACGTGCACCCATTCGCAACGTCTCTAACTTTATGGAACAAAACCAAGAAGAAACCCATTTTCAAAAGCAACATTACGAATCATTCTAACAGAATTGGACTCGCACATATCGATGCGTTGTCTACAGAGGAAGGAATTTGGATGTCGGCTTCAGACGAATATGAATTGGTTTTGGAAGTCAACAATACCTCCAAAATCAACCAAGACATGATGGGCAGTATGTTTCTATTTTTTTACGATACAGAACTCGACCAACTACTGAAGCAAACCGTTTTGCAACAAGCTACCAATCAAAAATAAGTCAGTCTGATTAATATAAAGACGCAATAATCTTCTCTATCGAAATGCCCTCTGCATCGGCCTTGTAGTTCTTTACAACACGATGTCTGAGTATACCTACAGCCACAGCTTTTACGTCTTCGCTGTCAGGGGAAAACTTACCATTAAATGCCGCATGTGCTTTCGCCGCCAGTATGAGGTTTTGAGAAGCTCGCGGTCCTGCTCCCCAATCAATGTAATTTTTGATAAAGTCGCTTGCCATAGCATTATCCGGTCGCGTTTTAGTGACTAAGGTAACAGCATATTCAATCACATTATCAGGTACCGGAATCCTGCGCAACAACTGCTGAAAATCGATGATTTCTTGTGCGGTAAACAACGGATTGATAGTAGCTTGCCGATCGGTTGTTGTACTGCGCACTACCTCAACTTCTTCTGCAAACGAAGGGTAATCAAGTTTAATTGAAAACATAAAGCGATCTAACTGCGCTTCTGGCAAAGGATAAGTTCCTTCTTGCTCAATCGGGTTCTGAGTGGCCAATACAAAATACGGCAAAGGTAACTTGTGGTTATGCCCCGCGATGGTTACTGCTCGCTCTTGCATGGCTTCAAGCAACGCTGCCTGAGTTTTTGGTGGTGTTCTGTTGATCTCATCCGCCAAAATGATATTAGAAAAAATAGGTCCTTTCAAAAACTTGAAATGGCGATTTTCATCCAAGATCTCACTGCCCAGAATATCCGAAGGCATCAAATCGGGCGTAAACTGTATTCGCTTAAAATCTAAACCCAAAGCTTGCGCAATCGTATTTACCATCAGCGTTTTTGCCAATCCGGGCACACCTACTAAAAGTGCGTGCCCACCGGAGAAAATACTCAATAGAATCTGGTCTACTACTTCCTCTTGACCGACTATAATTTTTGAAATTTCCTTCTTTAGTTCAATTCTCTTCTGAACCAATTGATTTATTGCTGCTACGTCTGACATAATATGATGGGTTGAAGATGACTCGGTTCTTATTTCTTTAGCCAGTTATTGGAAAATTCACAGTTCCGGTATTCTCCATTAATTTTAATGTAAGTTTCCTTTATTTTTTCATCAGACCACTTATCGATAGCCTGAATCTGTTTCTCTTTTAAAGCTAAATTCTTGATCTTGATATAATCTTTAACATAATCTGCGGTATGTTCGTCAATTCGATTGGTTACCATGATCAGTTTATACTTTTTCTTGCCCGATTGGTCTGTGTCGATGAGTGGAATTGAAACTTGACCTTCCGCCAAATTCGACACTTGACTGTATAACGTTGGATCCATCTTGGTCAATTCGAAATGCGTATCTTGTGTTTTCGGATTAATAAGTACACCGCCATTAGCGCGAGTTTCCTTTTCATCGGATTCTGTTCTGGCCGCTTCCGCAAAAGAAATAGCTTTATCTTCAATCTTCTTTTTAATTTGCAAAATACGCTCTTTTGCTTCTACCAAAGATTTTTCATCCGTCTTCGGAACCAGCAAAATGTGTCTCAAATCTAGATCCTGACCTCTAATCTTCTCGATGTATATGATATGCCATCCAAAATCGGTCTCAAAAGGTTCGGATATTTCACCTTCACCCAAACTGAACGCAACATCTTTAAATTCCTTGACGAAAGGCGTTTTCTTGTTCATTTTGTAATATCCTCCATTTGAACTGGATCCGGGATCTTGAGAATACAAAACTGCTTTGGTCGAAAAACTGGCGCCTTCTTGCACGTCCTTCTTAAACTCTTTGAGCTTATCAATAACTTTTTGTTTTTCCTCGGGTGAGACTTTTGGCGCGACGACAATCTGCGATACTTCCATCTCTGCACCAAAAACAGGCAATTCTTCTGTAGGGATTCGCTTAAAAAAACTTCGGACCTCTTCAGGCGTGATTTCTACAGCATCGATAATCTTTTTCTGCATCGCCGTAGATAATTTATTCATCTTGATAATCTCAGAAAGATCAGTTCTGAAATCTTCTTCTGTACTCTTTTTGAAGTATTGTACTACCTTATCCATTGAACCAAGTTGCTCAACCATATAGGCAATCTGCTCTTCCATTTTAGTCTTGATCTCGTCATCTGTAACAACAATACTGTCCTGAATGGCCTGATGGGCATACAACTTATCTTCCAAAAGTTTACCCAACATCTGACATCTCGTAATGTCCTTAATGGCAGCACCCTGACTGGAAAGTTCCAAAAACGATTTGTCTATATCTGAATCCAGAATATTAAAATCACCCACAGTTGCAATGATTCCGTCAATCTTTGACCTTCTTGTATCGACCAATGGCTTTTTGGGTTTAACCGTATCTTTGATAATCTCCTGACCGGTCGATATCGTAATGGTAAGCAAGAAGAGGCAAACGGCAAGTAGTGAACTCTTATTTATAAACTTCATATTTTTTGTCTTTAATAGCGTCATCCGTAATTTCCTTCTCAAACTTCTTGATTAATTCTAATTTTCTGCGATTCAAGATTACCTCTTTCAATGTTGGCTTTAAATATTGGTAAGGTGCGATTTCATTCTTATCAATAACATTTGATATTTTCACAAAGTACGCTTTTTTGCCTTCTGTCTTCTGAATTGTTTTTCCGGGTGAGATATATTCGTCTCTATTTTCGGGTGTTATAAAACGCAACTTATCGAATACCTGATTCAACTCAGTCCAAACCGTATCATTGAATGCAAAACTATTCAATTGCAGCGAATAAGTTTCCCAAAATTTCTTATCCGTTTTTCTAAAATCAAAAAACTTACTCTTGATGAGCTCATACTTGGCATTGTCTTTATCTAGGCTGATATAACGCAAACGAACTAAAGTTCCGTTGGTCCGAAAATTCTCCTTGTGTGCGTTATAGTAGCTTTTGAGTTCATTCTCAGAAATCACGGTATCTGTCGTTCTTTTAACAATTTCCTCCAGATAAGCTTTTGTGTACAAATCAGTCTTATACTGCTGAATTAACGAATCGAACTCAGCTTTCTTTTTGGAATTCAAATTGACTTCAGCTCTCTTGATTAGCAATTTCTGTGTCGCCCACCGATCGATAAAGCTTCTAACGATTGCAATACTATCTTCCTCCGAAACTCCTGAGGGGACTAAATTGGCAATATCCTCCCGGTAGAGATAGTCCGAATTGACTCTTGCAATAGCTTCTGCCTTTTTATTTGAGCTAAAGAATGTGCACGATTGACATAGCAAGAGCAATCCGAAAGCAACAACAAATCTGTTCATTATTTTTGAAGCTCCATTTTCACTCTTTCAAAAACATCCGAATTTGTTTTAATCGTAAATTCCCGTTTGAGCTCCGACACCC
>CANHBE010000275.1 GCA_947458575.1 Flavobacteriaceae bacterium
GCCATAAGCGCCGAACCCCAAAGGATAATCTGTAATCTTGGGATCTGTTTGCGTTCAAAAATTGAAACAATCGGCATTTCTAAAAAGAAAATAATCAGTCCGTTTAAGGTCATTAGTAAGCCCGTTTGAAACTCCGTTAATCCAAACTGCTCCCGATGATACAACGGCAGCGTAGTAAACAACTGGAAAAATATCATAGCAGTTGCAAAGCACACAAATAAAAACAGCCAGAAAATTTTGTCACTAAAGACAGATTTGACTTCTTCCGCCTCGGCTGGCAAACCTTTTTCATCAATTGGCTTTTTCTTTTCTTTCACCAAAGCGGCAAAGACCAAAATAGAGACAATACACGTTGCGCCGTCTACCCAAAATAGTCCGCGGTAGCCTATCCCCATAATTATCAAACCGCCTAACGCTGGACCGGCTGCAAATCCGAGATTGACCGCCAAACGCACAAGTGTCAGCGCTCGCGTTCGGTTTTCGGGTTTCGCATAAACGCTAAGCGAGACAAACATCGCTGGTCGAAACATGTCAGCAATCGACATAATGGTGAATAATGCCAGACACAAGCCCCAAAAGGACGTGATAAACTGTAAACCAAAGAATAAAACTCCACTGGTAAATAAACTGAAAATCATGATTTTATAGAAGCCAATCTTGTCCGTTAGTTTGCCACCTAACCATGAACCTAACATTGATCCCAGTCCGAAACAAACCATGATCCAACCAACTTCTGCATAGGTAAAATGCAAGTCTTCTTTTAAGTACTTTGATAAAAACGGGAAAACCATCGTTCCAGCGCGGTTTACAAAAGTGATGATAGCCAAAATCCAAACTTCTCTGCGAAATCCTTTAAAGTTGTTGATGTATTTCCGGAAAGCTGTTTTAATCATAATTATGGAAGTCGACTGCAAAGGTAAAAACAATATGTCCTAATCCTATTGGTATTGATTCAAGAATTAGGTTATTTTTGTGGAAAAAGTAAACATGTTCAGAAAATTTGTTTTTTTCTTTTTTCTATTGCTATCGATAGGGAATTTTGCCCAAGAAAAGTGGAGTATCGCGAAAGTCGAAGCGTTTCAAATGGAGCTTAACCGAGATTACAGCGACCCAAAAAGTAGTCCGCTAACCAAAGAAGATTTAGCAACATTTAAGGCTCTCGATTTTTTTCCGCCTAACGAAAAGTTCGCCGTTCAAGCTCGAATAAAAAAGAAACCGGACGAGAAGGTTTTTAAAATGAAAACTTCTACTTCTCGACTTCCTGAATATAAGAAATATGGTGAATTAAGTTTTAGTATTGACGGAAAAGCATTTGTGTTGAATGTGTATCAAAATCAAGATGTAATAAAAAAAGAAGGTTTCGAAGATTATCTTTTCTTGCCGTTTTCAGATTTGACTTGTGGCAAAGAAACCTATATCGGTGGACGATATATCGATATGAAGATTCCCGAATCTGATACCATCTTAATCGATTTTAATACAGCTTACAATCCTTACTGCGCTTATAATCACAAGTATTCTTGTCCGCTCGTTCCTCTGGAAAACGACCTCAACATAGCCATTGAAGCTGGCGTTAAAAAGTTCCACGACTAGTGAAATACATTAATTTGCATACACACCAGTATACCAATCGTGCTGACGTTTTGGAAATTGTCAATCAATATCCTAAAGAGTTTGATTCCGATATTCCTTTTTATTCCGTTGGCATCCATCCTTGGTATATTGACAAAGATCGGATTGATAGCGACATTCAAATCATTGAAAGCAAATTAGTCATTGAAAATTGCCTAGCCGTTGGTGAATGTGGTCTGGATAAGCGAATTGATATTCCATTAGATTTGCAAATTAATGTTTTTGAGAAGCAACTGCTGTTGGCAGAAAAGTATGAAAAGCCGGTCATTATTCATTGTGTTGCCGCCTTTCAAGAATTGATTGAAATAAAAAAGCGATTGAATATTCTAATACCAATTGTTATTCACGGTTTTTCAAAAAATACTGAAACAGCACAACATTTGCTCAACAACGGATTTTACCTTTCTTTTGGAAAATACTTATTGCGAAATCCCGAATTGGAGCAGGTTTTTATCGGCGTGCCAAAGGATCGTATTTTTCTCGAGACAGATACTGTAGCGGAAGATATCACTGCAGTTTATGACTTGGCGTCAAAGTATTTGAACTGCCAAACTGCAGAGCTTCAAGGACAACTGGGACAGAATTTCAAAAAAGTTTTTTCAGCAAATATTAATCTATAAATTTTCAATACAGAACAAAAATGGCAGTATGGCAAGAAAGAACCGAGCTTTTGTTTAAGAAAGATGGTTTAGAAAAACTTAAAAATTCGAATGTGCTTATTGTTGGACTTGGTGGCGTAGGCTCATTCGCTGCTGAATTTATCGCTAGAGCAGGTGTTGGCAAAATGACTATTGTTGATGGTGATATTGTTGATATTACGAATATAAATCGACAACTGCCCGCTTTGCACAGCACAGTTGGTCAAGCGAAGACGGACGTGGTAGGAGATCGGTTAATGGATATCAATCCGGAATTGAAATTAACTAAGATCAAAGAGTTTCTGTCACCGGAGCGCGCATTCGAATTGGTCAGCGAAGAGTATGATTATGTTATGGATTGTATTGATAGTTTGACACCCAAACTCAATTTGATTATGGCTGCGAAAAGGAAGCGCGTGAAAATTATCAGCAGCATGGGAGCGGGAGGAAAGATGGATGCTTCAAAAGTGAAAGTCGCTGACATCAACAATACAGTCAATTGTTTCTTAGCTAAAGCGATGAAGAAGAAGTTACGCGCCGCAAAAATTGATAAGTTGAAGGTGGTTTTTTCTTCTGAAATTCAAGATGAAAGTAGCTTAAAAACCACAGATGGCAGCAACTTTAAGAAATCGTTTTATGGCACAAATAGTTATATGCCAGGACTTTTTGGGCTTTATGCTGCGGAAACGGTCATTCGATATTTGCTTAAATCTGAAACCAACCAAGAATGATACAAACTGTAATTTTTGATATGGATGGTGTTATCGTCGATACAGAGCCTATGCATCATTATGCGTATTCGCAACATTTTAGTCAACTTGGAATTGATGTTTCACCGGAATTGTATGCTTCATTTACCGGAAATTCTACCAAGAATATTTATGAAAAACTTAAAATGCAATTCACTCTTGATCAAGATATTCAGTATTTGGTTGAGACTAAACGCAATCTCTTCAATGATGCTTTTGATAGCAAAAATGACTTGTTTTTATTGGATGGTGTTAAAGATTTGATAGAGGATTTTTATGCCAACGGAATACAACTGGTGTTGGGATCTTCTTCTGCGAAAGTTACCATAGAGCGCATTTTCAATCGATTTGATTTGCATCGTTATTTTTCACATATCGTCTCCGGTGAGGATTTTCTATACTCAAAACCACATCCTGCCATTTTCGAGTATGCAGCAAGAGTTTCAAAAACAGATCGAAACAATTGTGTTGTCATTGAAGACAGTACCAACGGTATTTTAGCAGCCAATGCAGCTGGGATTTATTGTATTGGTTACGACAGTGTCAACTCAAAAATGCAAGATTATTCGACAGCCGATCAGGTCATTGGTCACTTTAGTGAATTAAATTTCGAAAGAATCCGAAACATCAAAGGATAAAATCCTTATTGGCTGGCGGAATTCTCAGGTCACTGCTTCCTTGTAAACGCGTAAACACCGCTCTCGTGCAAATGTATGCTCAACGATAGGTTCTGGGTATTCAGGTGTGTTGAGTTCCGGAATCCATTTTCTGATGTAAATCAAATCCTTATCAAACTTTTTGATTTGTTCTGTTGGATTGAA
>CANHBE010000276.1 GCA_947458575.1 Flavobacteriaceae bacterium
GCATGAGTATGCCCGCCCAGGGCGTGATCTCTTTATCGGTAAACTCGATTTTATAGTCCATAGACTTTGTCAGAAAATCTGACCGAATTTAAGGACTCTTTGCACAACTTAAAATGTTGATTATCAAATCTTTTTCACATATTTTCTCTAATGGCCGCCATTAGAACTTTTTCAAATGACAATTCCGGGTTAAATTGATGCCATCTTAGACCGTTTGTCAGAAATCTTAATTTTGACTATTAATTGATTATCATTAAATTCCGATGTATAGTGAGATTAACAGCATCCATAGTTGCGTATAAGAACGACCCCAAGATTTTGGCTCAAACCATTCAGAGTTATCTTTTAGCTGCTCCAAACTCTAAACTTTACATCATTGATAACTCTCCAAGCAGCGAACTTCAAAACTTGCTAGCCGACCCTCGTATTGATTACATCCACAATAGCAAAAACGTAGGATTTGGTGCCGCACATAACTTTTGTATTAAACAAATCTTAAACTCTTCCAAGTATCATCTTGTTTTAAACCCAGATGTGTATTTCGAAGAATCTGTAATTTCTAAAGTTGTTGAATTGATGGAGAACGATGACGCAATTGGTCTAGTTCTCCCCAAGGTTTTTTATCCCGATGGCCGACAACAGTTTCAATGTAAACTTTTACCAAGCCCCACAACCATGTTTGTTCGATGGTTTTTGAGGTTTGTTCCCAGATTGGTAGAAAAGATTAATCATAATTATGAGATGCGGTTTTCTGGATATAACACAACGATGAATGTTCCCTTTCTGGGAGGATGTTTTATGTTTTTGCGGGTGGATGTTTTGAAAAAGGTGGGACTATTTGATGAAAGATTTTTTCTTTATACCGAAGACACTGATTTAAGCAGGCGAATTCATCGACACTATAAAACAATTTTTTTTCCGGAAGTATCAATCTACCACTATTACAGCCATAGACAGTACAAAAATTTGTACTTTACTGTCTTAAATATATTTAGCGCCATAAAATATTTCAACAAATGGGGTTGGCTAAACGACAAAGAGCGCGAATCGATGAACGCGATGGCAATAGCCCAAGGTTCTAAATTGTTTAGTAATGCTTAGGAAATCTATTTTAACAACGCTGACCTATTTCGATATATTTAATCACCCGTTGACAACTCAGGAGGTGCATCTATTTTTAGGTATCGAAACCGACATAAAATCCTTAATTGACGAACTTCAAAAAATGGTGGGTGAGGGTTTGGTATCAACTAATGGGCGTTGGTATGCTTTACAGGATATTCATCGGATTTCAAAAATCAGAGAACAGCGTAATGACTGCGCAATGGATGCACTGAAAAAAGCAATTGTGATGGGCAACCTCATTTACCGCTTTCCTTTCGTAAAGGCCGTTTTTGTATCCGGTTCACTTTCCAAAGGTGTTATGGACAAGAAGAGTGATATTGACTATTTTGTCATAACTGAGCCTGGAAGACTTTGGATGTGTAGAGTGCTACTTATGTCGTTCAAAAAGATTTGCCTGCTTAACTCTCGAAAGTATTTCTGTATTAACTATTTTATCGATACGGACCACTTAACGATAGAGGAAAAAAATCAGTTTACAGCTACAGAGCTTATCACTCTTATTCCATTGAAAGGTCAAGCATACTTGAAAAAACTTTTTGATAACAATAGTTGGGTTTTTCGTTTTCTTCCAAATTTTAAGTTCGGTCAATTAGTTGATGAACCAGTACGTATTGTCACAGTGTACGAGAAAATACTGAATTCGTTTTTTTTTGATCCCATCGAAAAAATTTGCTATTCGATCCATGTCTTATATTGGAGAGTTCGATTCGGCCGGATGATGAATCCAGAGGCCTTTAAAATAGCAATGAAGAGCAAAGCTGGCATTTCAAAAAGTCACCCACTGAATGCGCAAGAGAGGATATTGAGGATTTTCACTGAAAAGATCAAAGCCTTCGAAATATACCAATGACAACTCTTTTTACAAGCGCGTATTTCTATCCCCTCGATCAAAAGCAATGGAGCGCGAAGCAACCGTATCCTCCATTGGGAACCTTGCAGGCTGCAGCAGTGGTTCGCGATTCTGGTTTTGACGTCAATTTTGTTGATGTAGGTCTTTCCCACAATCCAAATTCCATTGCAAAAGCATTATCATCAATACCCGAATACTTTGTCATCTATGATGATGGCTTCAATTACTTAACGAAGATGTGCCTTTCGATAATGCGTCAGGCGGCTTTTACAATGGCGTCATTAGCAAAGCAGCAAAATTGCATCGTCATCATTTGTAGTTCTGACTCTACCGATCATTTTGAAAAATATTTTGAACATGGTGTTGACTATGTGGTGCGGGGAGAAGGCGAAGAAACATTGAAAGAGTTACTTATTTGTTTGGATGGGAGACACGACCCAACGCAGGTGGCAGGTCTTGCTTTTCGTAAAAATAACGAAACGATCAAAACACCAAATCGTGCCGTCATTCGCGACCTCGATCAAATACCGATGGCAGCTTGGGACTTGGTTGATTTGAAACCCTATCAAGAGATTTGGCTGAAACACCACGGATACTTTTCGTTGAACATTGCTACCACACGAGGTTGTCCATTTAAGTGTAACTGGTGCGCCAAACCCATTTATGGGAATCGATACAATTCCCGCTCACCTATATCGGTGGTCAATGAAATCGAGTATCTGCTAAAACACTTTTCTCCGAGTCATTTTTGGATGTGTGACGACATCTTTGGATTAAAGCCCCGGTGGATTCAAGGATTTAACTCAGAAGTAAAAGCAAGAGGCTTAAAATTTAAATACAAAATTCAATCGCGGGTTGATTTGCTTTTGGAACAAGATACCGTTGAGGCGCTTGCGGAGTCGGGTGCCGAAACAGTTTGGGTTGGAGCAGAATCGGGTTCCCAGACAATTCTTGACGCGATGGACAAGGGTACAACCACAAAGCAAATCTATGAAGCGACTCGACTTCTGAAGAGCAAGGGTATTCAAACCGCTTTCTTTTTACAGTTTGGTTATCCAGGTGAAGGCCCAGCTGAAATAAAGAAAACACTTAGCATGGTACTAGAGTTGATGCCCGAGGAGATTGGTATCTCTGTTTCTTACCCGCTGCCAGGCACCAAGTTTTATGAAAATGTAAAGTCGCAACTAGGGGCCAAACAAAATTGGTCTGACTCCGATGAATTGGCGATGATGTTTCAAAACAAGTATCCCTCGGGCTACTACAAAATATTGCATCGCTATATTCATGCACGCTACCGAATGAAGCGAAATTTTTTGCAGCTCGCCCATTTTGTCAAACGACCGGTGGCGGAGACATTGAAGAAATTATTCTCTATCCCATACTATTTGATGGCGGCCGTGTGGCTGAATTTAAAAATGAAAAAATTGGCGCGTTATGGTAACTGAAAGTCACAGTCCAAACAAGCCTGGGAATCATTACGAGAATGTCAATAAAGCATTTAGTAAGCAGTCCGATTTGTATGATGCAGATGATCAAGCAAACCCTATCTTGTTGGCATGGAGACAGCAGGTTTATAAACATGTCAACCAATTTCTAAAGACGAAAAGTAATATACTGGAGTTAAACGCTGGCACGGGTATCGATGCAAGCTATTTTGTGGAGGCTGGTCACCACGTACATTGCGTTGAGTTATCCGATGGAATGGTTGGACAGATTCAGAATAAGATCAATAAGTTGGGATTTCAGGATAGACTAACCGTTCAACAGGGTTCGTTCGAAAATTTGAATCTCGTGACTGGAAGATTTGATTATGTGTTCTCCGATTTTGGCGGACTCAATTGTACCGATGATTTAAAGAA
>CANHBE010000277.1 GCA_947458575.1 Flavobacteriaceae bacterium
CCGCAAGCAGCTTTGAACAAGACCAAACATTTGACCGTTTTACATACAAATGATGTGCACAGCTATATTGATCCTTTCCCTCCAACTCATCCTAAAAGTCCAAATATGGGCGGTGTTGCACGACGCGCGAATTTGATTGAGTCTATTAGACTGGAAAATCCTAATGTATTGCTATTAGATGCAGGAGATATTTTTCAGGGAACACCTTACTTCAACTTTTACGGTGGCGAACTGGAATTTAAGTTGATGAGCATGATGGGCTATGACGCAGCGACTATGGGAAATCATGATTTTGATAACGGTTTGGAGGGATTTTACAGTCAATTGCCACATGCGCGCTTTGACTTTATATCTTCCAATTATGATTTCAAAAACACGATACTCGACGGTCATGTAAAACCATACCGGATTTTTGAAAAGGGCGGAATTAAAGTTGGTGTTTTCGGATTGGGTATTGCACTGGAAGGTTTGGTTGACAAGAAGCACTTTAGAGAGACAGTATATCTTAATCCAGTTGGCATTACTCAAGATATGGTGAAAACTTTGAAAGACGAAAAGAAATGTGATTTGGTGATTTGTCTATCACATTTGGGATATCAGTATAAGGACGATCAGCAACGCATTTGCGATCTAAAACTAGCTAGTCTTACATCTGGTATCGATTTGATTATTGGCGGACATACACATACTTTTCTAGATAAGCCAACAGTAGTAAAGAATCTCATTGGTCAGGAAGTCTTGGTCAACCAAGTTGGTTGCTATGGCATTAATTTGGGGCGAATTGACTTTTATTTAGAACCAAACATGGCAGGCAAGACAATTGGTAAAACGATTGTGGTTTAATTTTCTGCCTCCATCATAAAGCAGTATAACGCAAAATGACTCAACGAAAAAACGAGTGCTGATATGGGCTTAAATATTGTAAAGGACAGATAGAAATTATCGAACAGGAAAATAACTGCAAGAAAGGTTGAGAGTAAAGTGTTGATGATTAGCCATGAATTTTTCAAATTGTCATTCATCACATAGCTAGACAAACCAATACCTGAAAAAACTGAAAAGATTATGGCATTTAATACTGTCGCATAAAAGCTGGGATCTTTGGTGCTTACCATTGTGAGAACCGGATAGGAGAACATCACCAAAAATGGAATTGTGGCGAGTGTTACCGGCAGCATCGCGATACGATCTCCGTTTTTGATAACCGTGAGAATCGTTGCAATTCTGTAAAATAAAAAAGCAAAAATGCCACATGACAATAAGATGGTATTGGGAAAAAGTAACAACACATTAGAAATGAAAGCAAAGATCAAAGCGCTGAGATACCATTTGCATTTTGTTCTACTTTCTATCCAATAAAGAGCAATCAGAAGCGGCATCAAAATCGGTTTAAAAATAAACACTAAAGACGTATTAGAAAAATACTCCGCTCCTATCAAAACTAATGTAACCGCAAAAAATGCGACAATTAAGTTCTGTGATATAAACTTTTGATTGACTATCATATTTTAATGTTACTCTCTTCTAATTCTGATGTGATGATATATTTGTAAAAGGCGAAAAAGGCGATACCACTCAAGATTACGCTAATGGGTCTGCTATAACTGTGCGCCAAACTCTCTACAAGAAATTGTTCGATAAATACGATGAAACGTAGTCCAATAAAGAACAAAGTACTAATAAGAAGCCATGCGTGTGCCAGGTTTTCCTCATTAAAATAATTCATCACAGATATTCCAGTAAGAGCTGAAATCAATATGCTTTGAATAATCAACGTATCAAGCTCATGATCAGAAACCTCGTCTGTAACTGAAGCTAAGTAGAAAAATAGAATGAGAAACACGAACGAAGTGGTAAGAATGTGCAGAGCATTAATGTTCTTGGTCTTGACAATAATGATATAAAGTGCAAATATTCTGAGCAAAAGAAAAGTGTACACCGCTAGAAAGGAATGAAAAGAATCTCGAAAATTAAACAAGACATTACTAACAACATAAAGTGTCAGGAATAGATAAAAAGTCAATTCATTTTTCTTTGATGAAAAAAAGTAAAGCAGTGCTAAAGTAATCGGTCCAGCCAATCTACAACCAAAAGAGAATTCGTTCAAACTAAATAGTTCGGCCATGAAGTGACAGACCAAAATTGAAAAGTAGATTATTCCCAGATTTAAATGCCAATCAATTTTTGATGTCATAAGCATTGCTGATTTTGGAACCAGAATGTTGGTTCCTTACTGTACAAGCTTGTATTTTCTTCGATGTTTCTCCTTACTGATTACAAACTTATATAAAAAATAGTGGCCCAAAACAAAGGAAAAAGATGTTAGGGGAACAAGCAACTTGTTGTTGGTGAACGTATTCGCTAGAATAAAAAGTAACTGTGATGACGATAACAATACCATTCCATAAAACAAGTGCGAATTTGCTTTATTGTATTTCATCAAAAAATTTGCTAGAGCCAAACTTCCCGCAAAAGCAATTAGTATTGCTTCAAAAAGAAACAAATATGATACAGGTCCATGCTTTTCATAAATAACCAAAAAAACGAGAAAAGATAAAGTTACAAATGGCAACGAACTAATGGTGCAAAGCGCAATGCCCGGAAATTTCATTTTCTGCATAATCACATAAATAATCGACAATTGAAAAAGAAATAAGAAACCATTAGCCACTATTGGATATGAATCACCATTGAGTGTCAAAAATAAATTTGAAAAAATTGCAAGAAATAATGAAACTAGGTAAAATTTGTTCTTAGTTTTCGCAGTCAAAATATATATTAAGACCAAAAATAAGATTATAAAGGGCTTTGTATAACTAAAGAAATTATGGTCTTGGTGGTACTCAGCAATAATGTTGATTACTGCCAAAAAAAAATAAAAGGCAATAAGAGGATTAACCAACCCTGTTTTCTGATACCAAGCTTTATCTATTTGCATTTTTTCTTCTTCGGAAATCTTGTGAAGGTCAAATTTAACCCTTTTTTAATTAAAGCAAGGTAATTTTTTTTTTTTTGTTGCCTAGTTACTACTCGACATCAGCTCATAGTAAAACTTAAACTAGCCAGGATATCATCGAAATGAACGTATCTTCATCAATGATTGGGATATTCAACTGACTGGCTTTTTCCAATTTTGCCGGACCCATATTGTCACCGGCAACCACATAGGTTGTTTTTGCAGAAATTGAGCTTCCAATTTTGCCACCATTATCTTCAATAAGTTGCTTGAGCTCATCTCTTGAAAATTTTGAAAACACACCGGAAATCACAAAAATTTGATCTTTGAGTTTAGTAGTGGTATTCACATTTACTTTTGCATCTACTTCCAACTTCACTCCATACTCCCGAAGTCTATTAATAATACTTTGATTTTCATTGTTTTGAAAAAAATCAACTACGCTAGCAGCAATCTTTTCTCCAATTTCATCAACTAAGACTAGGTCGAGTAAATTGGCTGAACTTATTGCATCTATATTTTTGTAGTGTCTTGCTAATTTTTTCGCAACTGTTTCACCAACATAACGAATTCCCAAAGCATAAAGAACATTTTCAAAAGGTACTTGCTTAGACGCTTCAATTCCATTGATTAGATTTTCGGCTGACTTTTTGGCCATTCGCTCCAGCGGTAATATCTGCTCTACTTTCAGTTCGTATAAATCTGCGTAGTTCTTCATGAGTTTATTATGATACAACAAAGCGACTGTTTCTGATCCTAAACCATCTATATTCATTGCCTTTCGAGAGATAAAATGCTGCACTCTACCGATAATTTGCGGTGGACATCCGTAAAAATTTGGGCAATAATGATTGGCTTCTCCTTC
>CANHBE010000278.1 GCA_947458575.1 Flavobacteriaceae bacterium
AAGTTAATATTCTACTCAAAAAAACCTATTAGAAAAGTATTAACTTTAGAGATTGCCATTACCACAAATAAAACTTATTCTGGTATCAAAGGTGATTAAACAAATCACTTTTGACCCAAAAGACAAGACATTTTGCTTAAGGCACTATGGCTAATCTAAAAAATTCAGAAATGGATTTTTGAGAGTGTTTTATGGGTATAGAAAGCAATAAACTCTCAAAGGAGATTACCTATTATGGCAAGTGACATTACCCCTGCTCAAAAAGCTTTTGTAAAAGCCATTGAAAGTAAAGTGAACGAGCAACTGGGAAGCCAACTCGATGGCAAATTCCAAATGGTTAGCTATCCATCAGGTTTTAACTACGGCATAACTTATGGCAGTAATGCCTATTATAATGAAGCGACTCTAAAAGATATTGATACCCTACTGGGAACTTCTAGTAGTGGCGGGTTAGAGTTAACTGGTGGTGGCTTTTCTGGTTATTATCTAAGACTTTTGCAAGCTGTTACCTTTTCTTTTTCATCCGCCGATCAAAAAACCATGAACGATCAGGATACAGCCACACAAGCGCAAATTGCTTCCATATTAACTGAATTTGAAAATGCGGGAGGTACTTACTCAGATCCGCTTCCTAAACTTGGGGGAAAACTGCAAGATGTTTTTAATCAACTTACTGCGGAATACAAAAGCTTAGACAACATTCCTGATGCCCTCAACTCACTGAGAAATGCTATTGCCACCTATAAAGCTCAAGCCGCAGATAGTTACGCACTTCATAATAAATGGTATCGAGCTAATGAATATTTGAGTGCTGCTGTAACAAATGCGAAGAATCCGACTAAGGCAAACGGAGGGATGCAGACTGGCGATCAGTCCTATTATGTCGGTTATACACCTAAAAAGTTGCCGACTGATAATCAATTACTAAATTGGCTAAACCAAGAATCAAATAAAGTAACAGTATCCATCTCTGTTTCCCATTTTGACTCACAAGCAACCCAATTTAGCATTGAAGGAGGTGCAGGAGGAACAATTCCTATTCTTGACTTTTTGAGTGTTTCTGTTGGTGGCTCGGCATCCTATGACTTATCCAAATACACATATTCATCGTCTTCAATGACCATGAATATCAGCTATCCTGGACTAGCAAAATTCCCATCCATGCCTTCTATCATCTCAAACGACAACACTTCTGGTTGGTATGCTATCGATATCCTTCAGGAAGTTGTTAAAAATACGGGTAAAGATGTTACGGGTTATAAACTTCAAGGAAGCGAGTATAATATCGCCGATACTTTTGGATCAGGAAAAATATTTTCACGTCTAAAAACCTTCGTTATTTCTCAACAGCCTACGATTTCCATGACCTTTAAAGGAGCTGACACCAGTAAGATCGTACAGGACTTCCAACAAAATGCTTCGTTAAGCGTTAAGTTGTTTGGACTATTCACGATTGGTCATGTGTCAGAAAGCTACAAAGTTGAGAAAGTTGAGACAAATTATCAAACTGGAGAAGTGACCCTTACTTGGGGACCACCAGCTGTCAGTGGTACTATCCCCTTAAACCAGCAGGTTGCTTATGTACTCGGTGGTGTTGCTTCTTATCCACCTAACAATATCTAATTAGATATTCCATCTAGCGTAATAGGATCTTAGCTAATCAGATCCTATTACCTTGTTACTTTAACTTCAGTTCGAGATCATAACAATTTTTTTTAGGATAAACTTAGTATGACAAACCTATCAAAAAACACTACACAACAAGCGTTTGTAAAAGCAATCCAAGCTGAAGTATCACAAGTTTTAGGAATTCAATTAGATGGACAGTTCTCAGTTATCGTACATCCTCAAGGGTATCCTTATTTTATCGTTTATGGAGAAAACAGTTACTACAATGAAGCAACGCTCAATCTTGTAGATCAGACTATTTGTATCAATGATAATGGTTTTGGGACATTCTCAAACACCCGTTTGAGTCAGTTATATAATGATATTCTAAACAATATTGAGTTTAAATTATCAGATGAAGATCAAGACCTCCTGAAAAAACGAGAGCAGTGCTATGAACAAGTATCACAAAGAGTTGTCTCTATTTATGAACGTGATGTCGAAATAATAACAGAAAAAAAAATTAGTAAAAGTAAGTGTTATCCTGCGACAAAGATTGGCTATGTTCAATATATTATCAATACAAAATATGATGGATGTACCCAAAAACTTCCCTCCACACTTGCTATTTTACAAAGTGAATATCAAATATTTATAAACGTTTCTATAACTCTAAATCAGTTTACTCAACAACTCGATTTTGCTCAACGTCGATTAGCCGCAGCTAAAGAAAATACTATGTTTCCCTTAGAAACTAATGGTGGTTTGCAAACTGGCAAGGATCACTATATGATTGCTTACACAGGTTTTCCTGTTGTGAATCAAATATTAGATAATCTCAAGAATGCTGAAAACACTTTGAAAATTACTTGGGAAATTCAAAATCTATTCTCTCCTCAACCTACCTTTAGTATAGGAGATGAAAATTCATTGCCAGCAACTGAGGACACTATCATGATAGGTTTTGATGAAAAAGATAATAAAAGCTTAAAAACTTTGGGTATTTCTGCTTCAAAAATTAAAGTCGAGATAATATATACTGGCTTGACAATAATATCAGCAAAACCTTTATTGCTTTCAACTGATCTGAAAACAGGCTGGTACTCTGACACAATTCTTTCTAACATTATAATTGAGAAAAACACAACAGGTTTTCACTTATTCAGTGATAGATATCAAGCCCAAAATTTATTTGGTTTTGGTAAAAAGTTTGCTTTTGTAAAAACCTTTTTAATCAGTGAAGAGCCAACTATTCAACTAACTTTTTATGGTAATGATTTATCAAAAATTGAATCAAATTTCAAACAAGCGAAGTCATTTAAAATTAATTTTGCAGATATTTTGACCGCAGACGCATTAAATATTAAGAGTATTAATCACGATACAAATAAACCATTAACTATAACATTAACTTCTCCACACAGTTCATCAGGAACAATTCCTGCTCAAAATAAGATAGCTCATATAATCGGTGGTGTCATCAGCTATCCACCCGATCAAGTTTCTCTTACTCTCAAGAATTATATCCAAAAAATTAAATTTAGTGATCAATTCTATTTAAGAAATCAAAATGGTCAATATATTGTAGGTGCAGATAAATCTTTGGGATTAAATGGATCACAATATTATCCCAGATTGGGAAACACAGGTAAAATTGCCTTAGAATTTAGAGGTGGAATAGGTAATGTTGAGAATGGAATGATTGTTCAAATCAAAACTACTGAGGAATTTGTCGGTAAATATAACGTCTTGGGTGCTTGGACAACCCCAAGCTGTTATTACTACTCTACTGAAACAAACTATCAACAACAAAATTGGCAAATTTTTAAAAATAATCCTAATGATAAACTCATCCAAGATGGGGATCAAGTTTATTTTAAGAATATATACTATAAAGACCAGAATCTTGTTAGTAATGGTCTTTATTTAACCACTAAAAAAGATGTTGATGAATTTTGGATTATTGAAAAGGTTGAGGATCAAGATAGCTAAATTGCGATCGCTTCTTCTTCTCGATTGGGTTGAAACAACGAAAATCAACACTAATAAAGGTGTGTTACTGCGGTGACACACCTTTTACTATCAGCGGCGATCGCTTATATATCTCTCTATTGGTCAAACTTTGGCAAGACGCGATCGCACAGGAAAAATTGTTATTCCGCCATCAGGATATGCTAAATGCGGGATATTTCAGTTGGCAAAGTGGCAAT